>JAKLKA010000062.1 GCA_023150915.1 Polyangiaceae bacterium | reverse complement strand
GGGCAGCCGATGAAGTGCACGGGCTCGTGCCTCATGAAGAAGGTCAACGGCTTCGGCGACCAGGGCCTGGCCTTCGAGGTGGGCGACGCCGGGGTGGGCTCGGTTTCGGGCCTGGTGCGCTACCAGTTCAGCCCGATGTCCGGCGGCTACAAGTTCCTGGAAGTGGCGTGTGGCGAGGTCCCCAAGTCGAAGCTGATCCAGGGGACCAACAGCTACACCTACGTCAGCCACAGCTGCTGCTGCGTGGCGCCCTGACCCGGTCACGGCGCGGCGCGCACGGACTTCTCTTCGATCTGCACCGCCAGCGTGCAGGGCTTCGCCAGCAACAGCTTGTGCTTCAGCGCGTGTTTGACGACGCAGATGGGGACAGTTCCTCGATCGCTCCCGTCCGGCGCGCTGATCTCGATGCGACCACCGGGGAGCAGCGTGGCCTGAAAGCTCGCCGTCCCGCCTGGAACGCTGTCGCACTCACCCACCAGGCCGTTCATGGTCCTCTCGGCCTCTTTCTTGTCGAGCTTCGCCGGACACTCTCTGAGCATCACGGAGCCCTCGACTACCGCAACCTTCGGGCCCGCCAGGGGCGCGGCAGCGCTCGGAGCGGGAGCGGCGGCCGGTTTCGATTCCACCGGCGCAGCACAAGCACTCAGGAAGACGCCAGCGAGAACAGAAACCGCTTTCAAGGGAGCCACGCTCCGAGCATGCCACACTTGGAGCGGGAACCCTCACGCCCCCGCTCAGTCGACGGTGATCGACTTGCTGACGTTCTTCGGCACGTCCGGGTGAACGCCGTGGTCGGCGATGCCCAGGCGATCGAGGTACTGCTTCTTCAGCAGGCTCATCTTGAGCGCCAGGCGCTGCAGCACCACCGTGGCCGAGAACATCGCCATCAGCGTATCGCCGGTGCGCGGCAGCGGGATGTACACCGAGCGATACGACGGATTGTCGACCGGCGCCTTGCCGGCGGCGCCGCGCAGCGCCGGGTGGTCCTCGGCGATCACCACGCTCGACGCGCCCCGGA
The DNA here is from genome assembly GCA_023150915.1 of Polyangiaceae bacterium. GTDB lineage: Bacteria > Myxococcota_A > Polyangia > Polyangiales > Polyangiaceae > JADJKB01. Next base: position 63,268 of record JAKLKA010000062.1, on the reverse strand, counting down.
TCTTGTGGGTGTTGATCTGTGAGACGGTGAGGGCCACGTCGCGCGGATCGGGCCCGGTGACGTAGAGCAGCGGGTAGTCCGCCGAGAGCTCACGCACCAGGGCAGCACGGTCCACGGCCTTCTCGAACAGCGCCCGCTCGCCGGCGGTCAGCGCGAACGGCGTCGAGGTCGGCGAGAGCACCGAGTCCGTGGCCGCCTGCAAGAGCCGGCACAGCGCGTCGCTGCCCAGACCCTGAGCGGCGCTCGAGGTCGCCAGCTCTTGCAGCGAAAGCCCCAGGCGCTTGAGCATGGCGTCGACCTCGAGCGGGCCGAGCACGGTGTTGAACCCCAAGATGGTGTTGGGCCCGTGCTTGAATTCGGAGGCCTCGAAACCTTCGGTGTGGTTCAGCACCACCTCGCGGATCTTGAGCGCGCCTTCCTTGGCCACGGCGGTCATGCGGGTGGCCAGAATGTGGATGCTGGGTCGCAGGTAGAGCAGCTTGGCCGCCACCTCGACGTCGGCGTCGGTCGCGTCGAACGTCTCGCGGATCAGCTCGGGCAAGGTGGCCAGCTTCTCGCGTCGGACTGCGAGCTCGCCAGCGTGCCGCGCGCGCTGGTCGGGGCTGGCGGCCACAGCGTCGGCGCGCAGCGCGCCCAGGTGCAGCGCCAGGCAGTAGAACACCAGCATCTGATTCATGAAGCTCTTGGTGGCCGGCACCGCCGTCTCGGGGCCGCAGCGCAGCGGGACCACCAGGTGGCTCTTCTCTTGGGCCAAGGTCGAGCTCACGTTGTTGACCAGCGCCACGCGCCTGACGTCGTGTCCGGACGCGATCACGTCGTTCAGCACGTCGATCAAGTCCTTGGTCTCGCCGCTCTGGCTGACGGCGATCACCAGATCTCCGTCGCCCAGCGAGCGCGACGACTGCCCGCGGAACTCGCCGGGCAGACACGGCCAGAGCTCGACCTGGGCCAGCTCGTTCCAGAACAGGCTGGCGGCCTTGGCCGCGTGATACGAGCTGCCGCAGCAGACGACGTAGATGCGGCCACGGCGCGCGATGGTCGACAGACACAGTCGACCGAACTCTTCCACGACCGCGGCGAAGTCCCGGACCTCTTCGGCCTCGAGCAGGGCGTCGAGCAGGTGGACCGCCACCTCGTCGTCGCGGGTCCGCGCCATGGGCAAGAGGTCGGCGAAGAAGCCGGCCTCGGCCGAGAAGAGCTGCTCTCTGCGTCGCTCGTGCGAGAGCTCTCCGGGGGCGGCCGAGCCGGGCACGGCGGCGCGCAGCCGGCGGAAGGCCTCGGAGTCGCAGAGCTGGTGGAACAGCGCGCGAATGCTGGCGTCGTCCACCTGGTCGCGCAGCACGTCGAGCCGCGCGCCGACGTCGGCGGCGTCTGCGCCGGCAACTGCGGGCAGACCGGCAGCCAGGCTCTGCGCCGCCGCCGACCCACCCAAGAACAGGCGGATCACCTCGCGACAGGCCTCTTCCTGCGCGCTGATCTCCTGATCCATGAAGGTGGCGAACTCGGGCAAGAGCTGCGTGTCCTTGGCGCGCAGGCGGCTCCGCACCGGGCTCCGTTCGAGCGGCTGCCCCGAGGCCAGCGCGTACAGCTGAAAACCCGCCGCGTCGTACTCGACCAGCTCACCCTCAGAGAGGGGCACGACCACGCGCGTGAGCTTGAGCACGCTCGAGAGATCGGACGAGGCAATGGCGAAGCGCCCGTGATCGGGCTCGCTGCCCACCCCGAAGTACAGGCTCGAGCCCTGCTTGATGGCCCACAGCGTGCGCGTGACCGGATCGACGATCACAGCCGCGAACGAACCCTGCAAGCGCTCGGCCGCCGCCACCACCGCCGCGCGCATGGCGGCGCGACGCGCACTGGGCCCGGCGCCCTCTGCTTTGGCGACCTCTCGCGCAAAGAAGTGCTCCACGGTGTGGACCACCATCTCGCCGTCGTTGTCCGAAAGCACCGCGTGGCCCTCGGACACCAGCCAGGTCTTCAGCTCGTCGCAGTTGGTGACGTTGCCGTTGTGGGCGCCGTAGAGGAAGGTCTTGCAGCGCACCACGTGGGGCTGCGAGTTCTCGTCGGTCACGGCGCCGAAGGTGGCCCAGCGCACCTGACCGCAGAAGATCTGCCCGCTCATGCGCGTGATCCCCAGCTCGTGCACCATCACCGATGGCGCCCCCACCCCCTTGGCCAGCGCCACCTCTTCCGTGGCGCCCTGCACCGCCGCGCCCGTCGAGTCGTAACCGCGGTACTCGAGCGTCTTCAAGAGCTCGGCCGCGACCTGCCCGAGGTCGGCCCGCGGTTGTTCGAAGATCAAACCGATCACGCCGCACATGGGCGTCGCCTAGCACGGGCGGCCTGCTCGCGAACAGCGCCTCGCAGGCTTCAGCCACGGACGCCGGGGCGGCGGCGGCACGCGCCCGAGCGGTAGGCTCGGACCAGCGGCGGCAGATTCGACACGCGCCCGGTGAGCGTCCGCCCGTCGCGGCGAAGCTCGAAGCGCACCGACTGCCAGGCCGGGCACTCGTCCGCCAGGGCCTTCTGTGCCTTCGGCAGCTCGGCCAGGGCAGCCGCGATGGCAGCCTGCGCGTCGTTCGCGTGCTTGTCGTCGACGAAGGTCGCCGACGCTTCCATGTCTCCGCGCGCGCTCGAGCGAATCGCGAGCGAGAGCCCCTCGAAGCCGCCCCCTTGCTTCGCGAGGTCGGCAAGCCGCATCACGCCAGGGCCCACCCACATCGCGAGCAAGGCGTCGGGCTCGGAGCGCACCGGCGGTGGGTCATCGCCGTGCGAGAAGAAGTGATAGCGGACGCGCCCGACGATGCGCCCGGTGGCGATCACCCACGACCCGCTCGGCAGGATGAAGAACGCCACGCGCGTCCCCCCTTCCGAGAAGTCGTACACACGCACCCCGGTTGGCAGCCGTTCCGTCTCGCGCGCGAAGAGAGTGCGCGCCTTCTCGTGCTTCTGCAGGTAGCCGAGGTTCGGCCGGCCGCGGATCACGACCAAGGCCGAAGAGCTGTCGGCCTTCTGGTCATCGGCGACGAACCACACCTCGATCCCGGTCAGCCCGGCCAGAAACGCCTCCAGCTCCGGATCGGCGGGCTCTCGGCGGTCGTAGCCCGTGGGCGGCCCGCCGTAGACCGGGTCCTGTGCCGCCTTGTCCAGGCGCAGCACCAAGCGCGCGTCCGGGGCGCCCCCGAGCAGGTCGCGCTCCAGCTCGGTCGCGTCCGGTGACGCGATGCGCGACGCGGCCGAGCTACACGCGACCAGCAAGAAGAGCGAGAGCCACGCGATCAGCCGAGCCATTCTCGAGATGGACGTACGACCCCGGCACTTTCGTCAAGCGGGGAGAGAGCCACTCGTTCTCGGGCGAGGCCCCGCGCGGCGAGCGCGTCATCCACCCGGCGGGGCAGTGTATTCACGACGTGGTTGATATTCATTCACGTCGCGGATTGGCAGGTCCGGCGTGCTGTCAGGCCGCCACCTCCGGCTGAACACGGGGCCGCCGGAGCTCCTGCTTCGCCTGCGCCCGTGACCGCCAGCACCCCCCAAACACGAACCCCCCGCCTCTTTCGAGACGAGGGGTTCACATACCGGTACGGAGGAATCGAAACGAACCAGGCAGAGAATCAGCCGCCGTTGCGGCGCTGGAACGTAGGCGTGTCCCAGTCGGCATCGGCATCGAGCGAGGCAGGGAAGCTGATGCGCGAGCGGACCTCGGGCATGACGCTCGAGCTGGGCGAGCTGCCGGCTTGCAGGCTGGCGGCCAGCGCTGCCGGGCGGCGCGTCGAGAGCGCGGGCACCAAGTCGGGGTTCATCACCGGGCGCGCGGTCGAGTGGGCGGCGCGGGACGCCGGCGGAACGCCGAAGCCCTCGCGCAGCGCGTCGCGGACCGAGTCGCGGCGGCTGGGCGCCGTGGCCACCACCCGCGCGGGCTGGGCAATCTCCACCGGAATGTCCACGTCGGCGCGATCGAAACCGGTGGCGATGACCGTCACCTTGATGGCCTCGCCCATGCTCTCGTCGATGCTGGCGCCGAAGATGATGTTGGCGTCCTCGTGGGCCTGCTCTTGAATCAAGCTGGCCGCCTCTTGGATCTCTTTCATCTTCATGTCCGAGCCGCCGACGATGTTGATCAACACGCCGGTGGCGCCCTCGACGCTGATGTTGTCGAGCAGCGGCGAGGTGATGGCGTGCTCGGCAGCCAGGCGCGCGCGGCCCTCGCCCTTGGCGCAGCCCGTGCCCATCAGCGCGCGGCCCATGTTGTTCATCACCGTGCGCACGTCGGCGAAGTCGACGTTCACGATGCCGTCTTGCGTGATCAGGTCGCTGATCCCCTTCACGGCCTGGAACAAGACCTCGTCGGCCTTGCGGAAGGCGTCGACGAAGGTCAGCTCTTCGTCGGCCAGGGTCATCAGCTTCTCGTTGGGGATGGTGATCAGCGTGTCCACGTGATCGTTCAGCGCGGCGATGCCCGACTCGGCCTGGCGCGCGCGCTTCTTGCCCTCGAAGACGAAGGGCTTGGTCACCACGCCCACCGTCAGCGCGCCCAGCTCGCGGGCGATCTGCGCGATGATCGGCGCCGCGCCGGTGCCCGTGCCGCCGCCCATGCCGGCGGTGATGAACACCATGTCGGCGCCTTCCAGCACCTCTTTGATGCGGTTGACGTCCTCCAGCGCCGCCTTGCGGCCGCGCTCGGGGTCGGCGCCCGCGCCCAGACCGCGCGTCAGGTTGGCGCCGATCGAGATCTTGTTGGCGGCGGCGTTGCTGCCCAGAGCCTGGGCGTCGGTGTTCACACTGATGAACTCCACCCCCTCGAGGCCGAAGTGGATCATCGTGTTGACTGCGTTGCCGCCCGAACCGCCCACCCCGATCACCTTGATACGGGCCTGGTACGCCTGGGTCTCGTCGGCAAACTCGATCGAGAACGTCATCTTCCTCATCCTCCCGGTGCGGCCATTGCCGCTATTCCCTTGTGACTCGAGCTCCGGGGCCTGCCTTCCCCTGGGTGGAGCCTTCGTCGTTCGCTGTTCGTCCGTGTTCGTTGTCGCTACTGACTTCTGTTTCTCGGATGCCGCTCAGAACGCCGCCCTGATCCAGCTCCAGAGTCCACTCTTCTGCTTCGCGGCCGCCTCGCTCGGCAAGGCCACCGGCTCCACCGAAACCAGCCCGCCCCGCGGGCAAGCGTCGGCCAGCTGCTGCGCGCCATAGCGCACCAGCCCGACGCCGGTGGCGTACTGCGGCCCCTGCACCAGCTGCACGATGCCGCGCACCCCGACCGGGAAGCCCAGCCGCACGGGCATGCCGAGGATTTCTTCGGCGCACTCGACCATGCCCTCCATCAGCGCCGCGCCGCCGGTGAGCACGCAGCCGCTGGACACCTGCTCGAGCAGGCCCGTCTCTTCGATGCGGCGGCGCGCCTCGCTGAAAATCTCTTCCACGCGAGGCTCGATGATGTCGCTGAGCAGGCGGCGGGCCGCGCGGCGCGGACCGTGGCCACCCACCCCGGGCACCTCGATCTCTTCGTCGTCGTTGACCATGCGCCCGAGCGCGCAGCCATAGTTGCGCTTGAGACGCTCGGCCTCGGCCATGGGCGTCCGCAGCCCGGCGGCCACGTCGCTGGTGATGTTGTTGCCGCCCGCCGGGATCACCGACACATGGGCCACCCCGCCGTCGGCGAACAAGATCAGATCGGTGGTGCCACCGCCGATGTCGATGACCGCGACGCCGATCTCTTTCTCGTCCTCCGAGACCACGGCGTCGGCGCTGGCCAGCGGCTCGAGCACCACGTCGGCCACCTGCAGGTTGCAGCGCTCGACGCAGCGCACCACGTTCTGCACGCAGCTGGTGGCTGCCGTCACCAGGTTGCAGCGCACCTGCAGGCGCACGCCGCTCATCCCGATCGGGTCGCGGATGCCGTCCTGGTTGTCGACCACGTACTCGCGGGGAAGCGCGTGCAAGATCATGCGATCGGCGTCCACCGGGATGGCCCGGGCGCCTTCGAGCACGCGCTCGAGGTCGCCCCGGGTCACCTCGCGCCCGCTGATCGCGCACACGCCGTCCGACATGTGGCTGCGGATGTGGGACCCGGCGATGCCGGCGTAGACCGTGCGGATCTCGACGCCCGCCATGGTCTGGGCCGCGTCGATGGCCTCGCGGATCGAGCGCACCGTCCACTCGATGTTGCTGATCACGCCCTTGCGCAGGCCGCGGCACGGCACGTTGCCGACACCCAGAATGGTGATGCCGTCGGCGTCGACTTCGCCGACGACGGCGCTGACCTTGGTCGACCCGAGGTCGAGTCCCACCACGATTTCGGGGGTGGACAGGGCGGCGTAGCTCATCGTTCTCCTCACGCCTCCGACCGCGCCTTTTTCCAGGGCTTCGGAGCAGGGCCGACGCTGCCAGAGGCCCCCCCACCGGGCCAACTTTTCACGAGGGATTCCGGGACAGTCCCAGATCCGGAAAGTTGCCCGCTCATCGCATCCTCACCACCACCCGCTCGGGGTGGGCCACGTTGTCGGCGAACACGATGCCGGGCACCCGGCCCTTTTTCTCCATCTGCCCGATCACGCGCTCGGCCATCAGCAGCTTCTTGCGCCAGGGCCCCTTGCCGACGTGCACCGTGATGCCCGCCTTGCCCACCGCCAGGCTGACGTCGCCGCCGGGGGCCAAGTGCACCTCTTGCATCGGGTGCACCCGGCTCATCGGGATGCGCTCCCAGTGCCGGACGATCTCCAGACCCAAGGCAATGCGCTCGACCGCCCGTGCGCGGTCGCGGGCCAGATCTTCGGCGGTCACCCCGGTCAGCACCGGCAGGTCGAAGGGGTCGCCCTCTTCCACCGGCTTGAACGGCTCGCCGCTCTTGGTGACCAGGTAGAGGCGGTCGCCGATGGACGCCAGTGCGCCCGCTTCGCGCTCTTCCAGCTCGATGCTGACCGTGCTGGGCAGCGCGCGGGTGACCTTCACCTGCTTCACCCAGGGGTCCGACAACAGCTTCTGCTCGACCTGGTTGGTGTCGACCGCGAAGACGTTGTCCCCGCGCTTGATGCCCGCCACCTGGGCGATTTGATCTTCGGTCTTGCGCTTGCCGCCCTTGACCTCGATCTGCCGCACGGCAAAGCGCGGCGAGGTGAGCGCGTAGCGGTGCGCGCCCCAGGCCACCAGCACCGACGCGCCCACCACCAAGAGCACGCCCAGGCCCAGCTTGGCCAGCGACCAGGCGGTGCGGAAGAACCCCGGCCCCTCGGGCGGCGGCTCGCTGACCCCGCCCTGCGCGCGGCGCCCCCGGGCGTTCTTCGCCGCCACCGGTCCGGGCTTCGGGCTCTCGCTCTCGACGAACGCGCTCTCGTCCGGCGCAGAGACCGCGGCCCCATGCTTCTTCGCGCTCACGCCTGGCTCCCTTCGCCGAACCGCGCGCGGAGGCCGTCGGCCACCAGCGGCAGGATCTTGTTGATGTCGCCCGCGCCCAGCGCGATCACCACGTCGCCGGGCGCTGCTTCTTGGATCAGGGCGTCGGCGATGGCGCGCTTGTCGCCCACGTGCCGCACCGAGTGATGGCCGTGCTCGCGAATGGCGTCGACCAGCGCTTCGGCGCTGATGCCCGCGATGGGCTTCTCGCCCGCCGCATAGATGTCGGCGATGATCACCGAATCGGCGACGTTGAACGCCCGCGTGAACTCGTCGAACGAGTGCTGCGTGCGGCTGTAGCGGTGGGGCTGAAAGGCCACCAGCACCCGCTGATCGAACACCTTGCGGGCCGCCTCGAGCGTGGCCATCACCTCGGCCGGGTGGTGGCCGTAGTCGTCGACCAGCGTCACGCCGCCGATCTCGTGGGTGACGGTGAAGCGCCGGGCCACGCCGTGAAAGCCCGCCAGCGCACTCTTCATCACGTCCAGCGGTACCTCGAGCTCGTCGGCCACGGCGATGGTGGCCAGCGTGTTGAGCACGTTGTGCTGCCCCGGCATTCGCACCGAGAACTCGCCCAGCGGTTGGCCCTTGCGGCTGACGAAGAAGCTGGTGGTCAAGCCCGAGTGCCGCACGTTGCGCGCGCAGTAGTCGGCCTGGGGCGAGAGGCCATAGGTCACGTGACGGTGGCGAATGCGCGGCAAGATGTCCTGCACGTGCGGGTGGTCGAGACACAGCACGCTGAGGCCGTAGAACGGCACCCGCTCGGCGAACTCGACGAACGCGGTCTTGACCCGCTCGTGGGTGCCGTAGAAGTCCAGGTGCTCGGCGTCGATGTTGGTGATCACCGCGATGGTCGGCGTGAGCCGCAAGAACGAGCCGTCGCTCTCGTCGGCCTCGGCCACCAGCAGGTCCCCTGCCCCGAGCCGCGCGTTCGAGCCCAGCGCCGCCATGCGCCCGCCCACCACCACGGTCGGGTCGAAGCCCGCGTCGCGCAGCACCGTCGCCACCAGCGAGGTGGTGGTGGTCTTGCCGTGGCTGCCGGCGATGGCCACGCCGTACTTGAGGCGCATCAACTCGGCCAGCATCTCGGCGCGGGCGATGATCGGGATCCCCAGCCGCGCGGCCTCGCGCATCTCGGCGTTGTCGGCCCCGATGGCGCTCGAGAAGACCACCACGTCGGCCCCGCGCACGTTCTCGGCACGATGTCCGACGTCGATCCGCACGCCCAGCCGCTTCAGCCGGTTGGTGTTCTCGCCCTCTTTCATGTCCGAGCCCGAGACGTCGAACTCGAGGGTGCGCAGGATCTCGGCCAGCCCGGACATCCCGATGCCGCCGACCCCGATGAAGTGCACGTGCCGGACACGGCCCCTAAACATGAGCGCCTCCCGTCGCGTCTAGGCTTCTGTTCTGACCGGAGGCGTCCCCGCGGGCCGCACTTGGATTCTTTGTTTGGCGTCGGGGTGACTTGGGCGCCTCGCGACTCTGGCGTTCTGAAAGAAGCCATGCGCCCGCGAGAGTTCCCTGACAGGAGACGAGAGGGAGAGCGCTCGCGCCGCTTCCGCGGCGCTTGCGGAGAGCCGGAGGCGAGAGGAGAGCGCTCGCGGCCGAAGACGGCCGCTTGCGGAGAGCCAGAAGGGAGCGCAGAGGGGCGAGAGATCCGGTTCATCCCGCCACCTCGGCCAGCCTGGGTGCGCCGTCGTCGGGTGCTTCCTGCTTGCGCTGCGGCTCGGTCGTGCCGGCGGCCTCGAGCGCGAGGCCCGCCAGGCGGAGCAGATCCCGCGCGATCTCGGCGGCCGCGTGGGGCTTTCCCCACTGCTCGGCAGCGGCCGCCATCTGCTCGAGCAGCCCCGGCTCCGTCGCCAGGCGCTCGACCTCGGCCGCGATCGTCTCGACCGTCGCTCCCTGGGCGGCGATCGAGACCGCCGCGCCGGCGCGAGCCAGCGTCTCGGCGTTGTGTCGCTGGTGATCGCCCGCCGCGTACGGATACGGCACGAACAGCGCGGGCCGCCCCACCGCCGCGATCTCGCTGACCGCGCTCGCCCCGGCGCGGCTGATGACCAGGTTCGCCGCACCGAGCGCCGCGGGTACGTCTTGAATGAACGGCACCACTTCCCAGTCGAAGCGCGCGCCGAGCTTCTCGTAGGTCGCCCGCACGCCGTCGGCGTGCGCCGCACCGCACTGATGCGTCACCCTGAGCTTCGCGCCCACCCGACCCAGCGCCGCCGGAACCGTCTCGTTCAGCGACTTGGCGCCCTGGCTGCCACCGAGCACCAACACCTCGAGCCCGTCGCCGGGCCGCCGGAAGGGCCTGGGCTCGAAGCCGCCACGGATCGGCACCCCGGTGGTCAGCGCCGTCCCACGACCAAAGTGCCGGCCCGCCTGCGGGAAGGCCACGTACGCGCGCTGTACCAGCGGCACCGTCAGGCGGTTGGCCAGCCCCATCACGCTGTTCGGCTCGATCAGCGCCAGCGGGGTCTTCTTCAGGCGCGCGGCGAGGGAGATCGGGCCCGCCGCGTACCCGCCGATGCTGAGCACCGCCCGCGGCGCGTGCCGCTCGAGCAGCGCTCTGGATTCGGGAATGCTCATCATTGCGCGCCACACCCCGCGCACCGCGCCGCCCAGACCCCCGCCGCGGATCGGCGACACCTTCACCAGCTCGAGCGCGTACCCGCGCTCGGGCACCAGCTTCACCTCCATGCCGCGCTCGGTGCCCACGAACACCAGGTTCACCTCGGGCGCCAGCGCCGAGAGCGCATCGGCCACGGCGATGAGCGGGAAGACGTGACCGCCCGTCCCGCCGCCGGCGAGCAGCACCGTCGGGCGGGTCATGACATCACCTCTTGCGGCCTTTCGGCGCGGCTGCGGCGCGGCTGCGTGGCCTCTTCGGCGAAGCCCGCCTCGCTCACCAGCATGGCGCTGGCCTCGGGCTTCGGCCCGCCCGGCTCGGCCACCCGCTGATTTTCCGACCCCTCGCGGGGCCGAGTCACGTTCAGCAAGATGCCCATCGCCGCAGCGCTGACCAACAGCGACGAGCCGCCATAGCTCACGAACGGCAGGGTCAGCCCCTTGGTGGGCAACACCGCCATGGCGACCGCGAGGTTCGCCACCGCCTGAATGCCGAACAGCATCGAGATCCCGAAGGCGATGTACGAGCCGTAGTCGTCTTGGGCGAGCAGCGCCGCGCGCACGCCGCGCACCACGATGAACAAGTACGTGGCTGCCAGCCCCAGCACGCCGATGAAGCCCAGCTCTTCGCCGATGATGGCCGAGATGAAGTCGGTGTGCGCCTCGGGCAAGTACAAGACCTGCAGCCCCTTGCCGAGGCCCAGGCCGCCGACCTGCCCCGAGCCGAAGCTCATCACCGATTGGAAGGGCTGATACGCGAGATCTTGCCGATGCTCGCTCATGTTGAACCAGGCGAGCATGCGGTCCCAGCGATAGCTGGTGAAGCGCACCAGCCAGACCGCCGCAAGACCGCCGATCATGGCGACCCCGAGCAGATAGCCGACCCGCGCGCCCGCCACGAAGAGGAGCGTGAAGGTCAAGAACAGCAGCACCACAGCGCCGCCGAAGTCGGGTTGCTTGAGACAGAGCAGCATCAGCGCGCCCGCCATCAGCAGGTGCGGCAGCATCCCGACGGAGAAGGTCTTCATCTGCTCGCGCTTCTTCTCGAGCGAGTACGCCAGCCAGAGGATCAGCGCGAGCTTGGCCGCCTCGGAGGGCTGCACGTGGATCGGCCCCAGCCGAAGCCAGCGCGTTGCGCCGCCGCCGGTGTGGCCCAGGCCGATCACCGCCAGCACCAGCAGCACGAACACGCTGCCCAAGACCGGATAGGTCAGGGGGCGCAGCCGCCGATAGTCGATGCGCGAGGTGACCCAGATCACCGCCAGCGCGGCGCCGCCGAACATCGCTTGCCGCTTGAGGAAGTACTGCGCGTCGCGGAAGACGACCGTCGCCTCGATGACGCTGGCGCTGTAGACCATCACCACGCCGAAGCCGATCAACGCGACCACGATGGCCGCCAGCACCGGATCCACCGGACCCATGCGCTGGGTGGGCGACAGCCACTTCTTCACCAGGCTCATGCGCGTGCCTCCTCTCCGCCGAGGTCGCTCACCGCCGCGGCGAAGCGGTTCCCGCGATCGACGTAGTCCCGGAACATGTCGTAGCTGGAGCAGGCGGGGGACAGCAGCACCGCGTCGCCGGGCTTCGCCAGCCCCAGCGCGACGCGCACCGCCTCTTCCATGCTGCCGGCGCGCGCCACCGGCAGGCGCTCGCCCACCGCCTGGGCGATGCGCTCGGCCGCCTCACCGATCACCACCACGGCGCGGCCCTTCTCCGCCAGCGCCTCGGCCAGCGGCTGGTAGCTCCCCAGCTTGTCGCGACCGCCGGCAATCAGCACGGCGCGCTCCTCTTCCAGCCCGCGCAGGGCGGTCACCGCCGCGCCCACGTTGGTCCCCTTCGAGTCGTCGTAGAAACGCACGCCAAACGCCTCGCGGACCAGGGCCATGCGGTGGTGCAGCGGGTGGAAGCCACGAAGGCCGGCCTCGATGGCCGAGCGCCCGAGGCCGAACGCACGCACCGCGGCGATGGCCGCCGCAGCGTTCTCGAGGTTGTGGCGACCGTGCAGATCGACGCCCTCGAGCGAGAAGACCTCGCCGCTGGCGCGCTCGACCACGCTGCGGCCATGGACGACGTAGTCGCCACCCTGGCCGAAGCTCGCGAGCTTCGCGCGGCCTCGGCGGGCTTGTTGTTCGCACGCCGGGTCGCCCTGCGGCACCACCGCCACGTCGCCCTCGATCTGATTGACGAAGGCGTTGCCCTTGGCGGTCGCGTATTCGTCGAAGCTGGCGTAGCGGTCCAGGTGGTCTTCGCTGATGTTGAGCAGCACGCTCACCTTGGGGTGGAACGACGGCGCGTGCTCGAGCTGGAAGCTCGAGACCTCGAACACCACCACGTCCAGCGGTTGGTCCGCGGCCTCGCAGGCCGGGGTGCCGAGGTTCGCGCCGGCGAAGATGCGCTGGCCCCCCGCCCGCAGCATGTCGGCGCACAAGGTGGTGGTGGTGCTCTTGCCGTTGGTGCCCCCCACGGCCAAGATCGGCGCGGTCACGCAGCGCGCCGCCAGCTCCATCTCGCCGATCACCGGCGCCGTGGCGTGCGCCAGCTGGGGCAAGGGCGGAACCCCGGGCGAGAGCACGATCAGATCCGCCCGCGCGAAGTCGACGCCCGCGTGGCCACCCAGGCACAGCTCGACCCCCAGCTGGCCCAGCTCGCGGGGCAGCTTCTCGGCCGGGGCGGCGTCGGTCCCCAGCACGCGCGCACCGCGGCGCAGGCAGAGGCGCGCGGCCGCCACGCCGCTCTTGCCCAGCCCCACCACGATCACGCGCTTGTTCGAGAGGTCCATGGCCATCACCTCAGCTTGAGCGAGCTCAGCGACACCAGCGCCAGCAGAATGGAGATGATCCAGAAGCGAACGATGATGCGGGGCTCGGGCCAACCCTTCTTCTCGAAGTGGTGGTGAATGGGCGCCATCAAGAAGATGCGCTTCTTGAACAGCTTGAAGCTGGCCACCTGCGTGATCACGCTGACCGCCTCGACCACGAAGATGCCGCCGAGCAAGATGCTGAGCAGCTCGTTCTTGGTGAGCACCGCCAGCATGCCGAGCCCGCCGCCCAGCGACAGCGAGCCCACGTCCCCCATGAAGACCTGCGCCGGATAGGTGTTGTACCAGAGGAAGCCGATGCCCGCGCCGATCACTGCCGCTCCGAACACCGCCAGCTCGGTCATCTCGGGGATGCCGGCGATGTGCAGATAGGTCGCCAGCGGGCGGCCGAACAGCACCGAGCCGGCGATGTACGCCCAGACCACGTAGGTGCCGGCGTTGATCATCACCGGGCCGATGGCGAGACCGTCGAGCCCGTCGGTGAGGTTCACGGCATTGCTGGTGCCGACCACCACCAAGACCGCGAACGCGAAGTAGAACCAGAGCGGCAGATCGACGGGGTGCTTGTCGAAGGCCAAGAACGGGATCGCCAGCCGGCCGCGCAGCGCCAGCCACTCGGGCGAGAGCTTGCCCGAGCCCAAGAACAGATAGCCCACGGCGCCGCCACCGATCAGGAACTGCCCCAAGAGCTTGTACCGACCGGGCAGCCCCTTGGAGCTCTTGCCCTCGATCTTCAGGCGATCGTCCAGGTAGCCGATGGCGCCGTAGCCCGCGGTGACGGCGGTGGTGGCCAGCACGAACACGTTCTTCACGTCGGCCCAGAGCGCGGTGGGCACCAGCACCGCCAGCAAGATCAGGGCGCCGCCCATGGTGGGCGTGCCGGCCTTGATCTTGTGCGATTCGGGACCCTCGGCGCGGATCACCTGCCCGATCTGCTTGGTCTGCAGCGTGCGGATGAACCACGGCGCCAGGAAGAAGCACATCATCATGGCGGTGATGGTGGCCATGATGGCGCGGAAGGGCGTGTAGCGAAGCACGTTGAGCGCGCCGGCCCAGCCGTACTCGAGCGACAGCGGATAGAGCAGCTCGTAGATCACGCTGCCCTGCCCTTCGCCCGCACCAGGCCCTCGACCACTCGCTCGGCGCGCACCCCGCGCGATGCCTTGACCAGCACCACGTCGCCCGCGCGGAGCACCGCCAAGACCGCCGTGAGGGCCTCGTCCGCGTCTTTGGCGAAGGTGCAGCCCGCCGCGCTCGCCAGGTGCTCCGCGTCACCCCCCACGGCGATCAGCCCATCCGCGCCCAGGGTTGCCAGGGCCCTGCCCAGCTCGCGATGTTCGCTCACGCTCAGCGGTCCCAGCTCGCGCATCTCACCGACCACGAGCAGAAGACGCGCGCCACGGCGCTGCGCAATTTCGCGGGCCGTCTGAGCCGAGCTGAGCACGCTGGCGGGGTTGGCGTTGTAGCTGTCGTCCACCACCACACTGCCGTCCGAGAGCTCGATCGGACACAGACGCTGAGCCTCGCCGGCGCCGAGGGCCGCCAGCCCGCCCTCGATCACGTCGGCCGGCAGCGGCCCGCCGACCACGCGCTCGGTGACCGCCAGCGCTGCCGCCAGCGCCAGCGCCCCCGGAGCGCCGAGCAGCCCGGTCACCACCCGCACCGGCCCCCCGGCAGGCCGCGCGATCTCGACTCGCGAGCGGTGCAGATCGAGCGGCTCACGGGCGACCACGCGATAGTCCGCCCCCGCGCCGGAGCCGTAGCGGATCTTGTGCGCCGCCGGCGATGCGGCCAGGCGCTTTGCCACCCGGGCGTCGTCGCCATTGCCGATGGCGGTGGCAGCCGGGCCCAGCAGGTCGAAGAGTGCGCCCTCTTCGGCGTCGATCGCATCCAGGTCCCCAATGCCTTCCGAGTGCTCGATGGCCACCAGCGTGAGCACCGCCACGTCGGGCTCGGCGACGCGCGTCAGCCGGGCCACCTCGCCGGTCTGGTTGGTCCCCAGCTCGACCACGCACACCGCGTGGGCGTCGGTGAGACCGAGCAGCACCATCGGTGCGCCCACCAGGTTGTTCAGGTTGCCGCGCTCGAAGTGCACCGCACCCGGACGCGCCGCACCCAAGAGCGCCGCAATCGCGCCCTTGGTGGTGGTCTTGCCCGCCGAGCCGCCGACCGCGACCACCGTCTTGCCCCAGCGGCGACGGTGAAAGCGCGCCAGGGCGCCCAGCGCCTCGGTGGTGTCGGCGACCCGCACTGCGGACGACCCGGCCGGCAGCTCGACCTCGCGGCTCACCACCACGGCGTGCGCCCCGCGGGAAAGCACGTCGCTGGCGTAGGCATGCCCATCGAAGCGCTCGCCGGTGAGCGCGACGAACAGCTTGCCCTGCACCTCGGCGCGCGAATCGGTGGTGACGCCGGCGACGCTGGCGTGGCCGCCGGTCTGCGCGAACCCGCCAGTGGCGCACGCGATCTCGTCGAGCGAGAAGCGCGCGTGATTGTCCGGGATCGGCGTGGCCATCAGACCGCCCCTCTGCCGCGGCGCAGTGAAAGCGCGCGCCGGGCCTCGACGCGGTCGTCGAAGTTGCGCCGCTCGCTGCCCACGATCTGGTAGGGCTCGTGCCCCTTGCCCGCGATCAGCACCACGTCGCCGGGGGCGGCGCGGTGCACCGCGTGCTCGATGGCCCGGGCGCGGTCCAGCTCGATCTCGTAGGGAATGCCGTACGGGGCAAGCCCGGGAACGATGTCCGCCGCGATGGCGCTCGGCACCTCGGAGCGCGGGTTGTCGTTGGTCACGATGGCCCGGTGCGCCAGTCGCCCCACCGCGTCGCCCATCTTGGGGCGCTTGGCGCGATCGCGATCGCCACCGCAGCCGAACACGCAGATCACCTGGCCACCAGTCAGCGATCGGCAAGTCTCGAGGGCGCGCTCGAGGGCATCTGGGGTGTGGGCATAGTCCACCAGCACCAGCAGGTCGTCGTCGGGCGTGTCGCAGCGCTCGAGGCGACCCGGCACCGCCGGAGCCGAGTCGAGCCCCCGCGCGGCGCGCTCGACGTCGAGCCCCAGGCCTTCGAGCACGGCCAGAGCCGCCAGCAGGTTGTCCAGATTGTGCGCGCCCACCAGGCGGCTCTCGATCGCCACCTGGCGCGAGGGCAGGCGCACCGTCCCCCGGATGCCGCGGGCGTCGAGCGTCACCTGCACCGGGCAGACGTCGGCAGCCTCGGGGCGCTTGCTGACCCTGAGCACCGGCGCGGTCGCCCGCGCGGCCACCGTCACGCCGAAGGGGTCGTCCACGTTGACGATGGCGACCCGCGGCGACAGCTCGGTGAACAGCCGCAGCTTGGCCGCGGCATACGCTTCCATGCTGCCATGGAAGTCCAGGTGGTCCTGGGTCAGGTTGGTGAAGACCGCCGCCGCGAAGGTCAGCGCCTCGACCCGGCACAGGCTGAGCGCGTGGCTCGACGCTTCCATCACCAGATGGGTGCCGCCGGCGTCGCGCACGCGCGCAACCAGCCGCGTGACCTCGTCTGCTTCCGGCGTGGTCAGCGACGAGTCGACCACGTCGCCTTCGAACGCGAAGCCCAGCGTCCCCAGCCGCCCTGCGCGCCCGCCGGCAGCCGAGATCGCCCCCGCGGTCAGGTAGCTGGTGGTGGTCTTGCCGTTGGTGCCGGTGATGCCCACCACGCCGATGGCGCGCGACGGGTGCTGGTGCACCGCTTCGGCGGCAAAGGCCACGGCACGGCGCACGTCGCTCACCTCGATCACCGGCACGCCGACGTCGGGCAGGGCGCTGCCGCGCTCGACCATCACCGCCGCGGCGCCCCGCGAGATCGCGTCGCGCACGAAGCTGGCGCCGTCCACTTGGCCGCCGGCGCGCGCGGCAAACAGGTCGCCCGCCGCCACTCGACGCGAATCCTGGCGAACGTCCAGCACGCGCACGCCGGCGTCACCGCGCACCCGCGCCCCGAGCGCGGCCAGATCGGCGGCCAGCTCGCCGAGGGTCAGTCCGAGTGCGGGGGTGCTGGAGATCATCTGCGCCTGGGTCATGAAGCGGGCTCGAACACGAGGGTGATGCTCGCGCCTTTGTCGACCACCCCCCCGGGCGGCGGCTCTTGCTTGGCCACCAGGCCCGTGCCGGACACGCGCGGCTCGACGCCGAGCTCGAGGGCCTGACGGACGGCCGCGCGCGCGGGCCAACCGGTCATGTCGGGAACGCGGACCTTGCCCGCCGGCACCGGGCCGCCCTGGGCCACCCCCTCTTGCACCGCCGGCTTCTTGCCCTGGGCCACGCGCAGCATGTCGTAGGCCGCGTTTGCGCGGTCGGGCTTCGCGCCCAGATCGGCCACGTCGACGCGCTCGACCGCGGCCCCGCTCAGGCCCTTGTACTTGAGCGCCGCCTGGGCCACCCGACGGAAGATCGGTGCCGCCACGGCGCCACCGGCGTGCTCGACCATGGGTTCGTCCACGATCACGCTGATCGCCACCACGGGCTTCTTGGCCGGTACGTATCCGACGAAGCTGGCCATGTACTTGTCGAGGGAGTAACGCCCGGTGGCCGGATCCGTCTTCTGGGCGGTGGCCGTCTTGCCGGCCACTTGATAGCCGTCGATGGCCGCCTCGAGACCGGTACCCTCGCCCTCGGTCACCGAGACGAGCAGCTCGGTGATGGTCTGCGCGATGCGCTTCTGGATCACTCGCCGTCGCACCTTGGGCGTGGCCTCGCGCACCACGTCGCCCGTCGCGGTGGTGACGCGCTTGATCAGGATCGGATCCATCAGCTCGCCGCCGTTGGCGATGGCTGCCGCCGCCATCGCCATTTGCAGGTTGGTGACGCTGATGCCCTGGCCGAACGAGGCGGCCGCAGTCTCGACCTGCACCCAGGGCCGCCCGCGCGGCCGCAGCGTGCCGCTGGATTCGCCGGGCAGCGGCACGCCCGCCTCTTGCCCGAAGCCGAAGCGCAGCAGGGCCTCGTACAGCTTGTCGCCACCGAGCCCCAGCCCGACCTTCGCCGAGCAGATGTTGGACGACACCGCCAGCACCTGCGCCACGGTCAACCACCCCGACGGGTGGGTGTCGCGGATCACGACGTTGTCGACGGGCATCATGCCCTTCTCGCAGAACAGCTTCTGATCGGGGGTGATCACGCCCGCCGATAGCCCCGCCGCGATGGTGAACATCTTGATGGTCGACCCCGGCTCGAACACGTCGTTGATGCCGCGATCGCGACGCTGCGTGGGCTCGCTGTCGCCGTAGTCGTTGGGGTTGTAACCAGGCCAGCTGGCCGCGGCCAGGATCTCGCCGGTCCACGGGTCGACCACGATCACGCTGCCGCCGGCCGCCTCGAAGGTGCGGGCGGCATTCGCCAGCTCGCGCTCGGCGGTGAACTGAATGCCCTGATCGAGCGTCAGCTCGACGTTGTGCCCGGCCAAGGCCTGCTCGTCTTGGATGCCGTCGGCAAACAGCAGGCGCCCCGAGCGATCGCGCAACCCGCGCAGCTGCTCGACGTGGCCCTTCAGCTCCTGGTTCATGCTGAACTCGAAGCCGTCCTTGCCTTCGCCGTCGGGGGCGACGAAGCCCAGCATGGGTCCCGCCAGCTCGCGGCGCGGGTAATAGCGACGCCCTTCGCCCTCGACCACCAGGCCGCGAACGGGCTTGCCTCCGGGCGCGTCTTTGCTGCCCAGGGCGCGCACCTTCTCGGCCTCGTCGGCGCTGATCTGGCGCTTCAGCCAGGTGAAGCGCCGCTTCTGCAAGATCTTGCGCTCGATCTGCGCCGGATCCAGCCCCAGGGCCTGCGCGATGCGATTGGCCGCGTCGCGGGCCACCACCGGGATCTGCTGCGCCGGCACGTTGCGCAAGAGCTCGACGGCGTCCAGGCTGACGCTCGGCACCTCGACGCTGACGGCGAGCGCGTTCTTGTTACGGTCGTAGATGGTGCCGCGCTTGGGCGCCACGTGCAGCCGCCGCTGGCGCTGCTTCTCGGCCAGCTCGCGCCACTCGGCGCCTTGGCCGACCATCAAGTCGTAGCCCGACGACACGACCACACCCAGGCCGAGCGCCAGAAGTCCGCACAGCATCCCCATGCGAAGGCGGATCCAGCGGCCACGGGGCGAATCGAGGCTGCTCACTCGTTCGGCTCCTCCCACTCTGCGGCGGGGGGCGGCGCCGGCGGCGCAGCGCCGGGGGCGGTCGGGGTGCCGGTGGGCTGCACGGCGGCGGGGCGCGTGTCTTCTTGCGCCGCCTCGTCGGTGGGCGCCGAAGCCTTCGGTGCGTGCTCATCGTCGTCCACCGGCTGCACGCCTGCGGGCACGATGCGATCCGGCGTCGGCTCGCTCATCCCCAAGAGCGAGCGCGCCACCATGTCGACGCGCTCGGGGGTCTTGTGGCTGGCCAGCTCGAGCTCGAGCACCCGCTTCACCTCGCGCAGGCGAGCGACGCGGGCGTGGGCGCGGCCGAGCTCGTAGCCCAGCTCGACGCTGCGGACCCGCAAGCCCAAGTACAGCACGAACGCGGCGGTGGCGGCCAGCACCGCCAGCGTCCACAGCGTCAGGAACGGGTTCCGGCGGCTCTTCACGCGGGCACCTCTGCCACGCGGCGTGCGGCGCGCAGCTTGGCGCTGCGGGCCCGCGGGTTCTCGGAGCGCTCGTCCTCGTCCGCCACGATCGGCTTGTTGTGCAGCCGCTCCCAGCGCTCGCGCTCCAAGAAGGCGCGCTTGACCAGTCGATCTTCCAGCGAGTGGAAGCTGATGATCGCCGCCACGCCGCCGGGTGCGAGCAGGTCGGGCAGCACTTCCAGCAGGCTGCGCAGCTCGTCGAGCTCGCGGTTCACCGCGATGCGCAGGGCCTGAAAGGTGCGCGTCGCCGGATCGATGCCGCCCACTCGGCGCGGGCCCACGGCGCGAACCACGGCGCGGCGCAGGTCGAGCGTGGTCTCGAGCTCGCCGGCGGCCAGCGCCTGCTTGATGCACGCGGCCACGCGGCGCGATCGCCGCTCTTCGCCCAGCTGATAGATGACGTCCGCCAGCTCGTCCTGGGTCACGCGCGCGATCAGCTCGCGGGCGGTCTCGCCGGCGGTGGGGTCCATGCGCATGTCGAGGGGCCCCTCGTTGCGGAAGCTCATGCCGCGCTCGCGGTCGGCCAGCTGCTGCGAGCTGATGCCCAGATCCGCGACCACCCCTTCTACCGGACCCAGCTCGCCAGAGCGGAGCCAATCGGAGACGCCGCTGAAGGCGCAGTGCACCACCATCGCGCGCTCGCCGAAGCGCGCCAGCCGGCGGGCTGCGGCCTCGACCGCCACCGGGTCGCGATCGAAGGCGATCACTCGGGCGTTCTGCGCCGTTTCCAGGATCGCCGCGGCGTGGCCACCGCCACCGGCGGTAACGTCGAGAAACAGGCCGCCGCGCTCGGGCGACAGCACGCGTACGACTTCCTTCGCCAGGACCGTGACGTGCTCGAAGCTCGGCGTGTCGTCGCTCGTCGTTGCCACGGTCGTCATACCCGGATCTGCTCCATCACCGCCCGCTCGAGCGCCACGCGCTCGTCGTCGGAAAGCGTGAGCTCCGCTTCCCACTTCTCCTTCGCCCACAGCTCCACCGTCCGGCCCATTCCGGCCCAGAGCACGTCCTTGGCCAGCGCCACGCGCTCACGCAGCGCCGGGGGCACCAGCACGCGACCGGCCTTGTCCAGCTCGCACTCGAGCGCGGCCGACACGTACAGGCGCCGGAAGCGCACGATGTTGGGATCGAAGCTGGGGAGCCCCGCGATCTTCTCCTCGAGCTCTTCCCACCCGCGCATCGGGTAGAGGTGCAGGCAGGGGTCGAACAGCGCCGGGGTCAGGATGAAGCGTGCGTCGCCTTGCGCGACCAGTCCGTCGCGGAATCGCGCCGGCAGGCTGACCCTGCCCTTGGCGTCGATCGTGTGAGCGAACTGTCCGCGGAACATCCTCTGCTGCCACCTAACGGGCGAAGCCAACACTTCGCCCCACTTTTTCCCACTGACGGTGGGGCGAAACTAGAGGGCGCGACCTCCCCTGTCAACAAGTCGGCCAAGAAGAATCTCAAGGATTCCGCACACCTATGTGGATACACTCTCCCTACATGCTCGCACGTACAGTGTCGAGCGGGAGCGAGCTGTGGAAAACCACCCACGGGGCCGCGTCCCGAGGGCAACTTTAGGGTTGCTCAAATGCCCTGGTCTTTCCTAGGTTTGCCGCCCCGAACCCGGGCGGCACACCTGCTGCACTGCTTCGGACCCGAAGGCAAAGCATGACCCTCCTCTTCGCGCTGATCCCGAGCCTGGTTGCGGTGGCGATCTTCGTCGGCACCTTCCGCCTGACCCCGCCGCGTCACGCGACCCAGTCTCGAAGCCAGCGCACCGTCGCCGCCCGCCACGTGGGCTCTGCCTTGCGCACGCCGCTCCCGCTCGGCGCAGCGCGTCGTAGCGCAATGGGCGAGCAGCTTCAGGCCTGAGCCCGGCTCAGAGCCCGCGGGGCTTCACGTTCTGGTCGACCCACTCGACGATTTCGCCAAGGGTCGTGCCGGGTTTGAAGATCCGCTTCACCCCGGCGCTCGCCAGGCGAGGCAGATCTTCGTCGGGCACGATGCCCCCGCCGAAGACGATCACGTCGTTCGAGCCGCGCCCGCGGAGCGCTTCGATAACCGCCGGGAAGAGCGTGTTGTGGGCGCCGCTCATGATGGATAGGCCGACGGCGTCGACGTCCTCCTGAACCGCCGCGCTGGCGATCATCTCGGGGGTCTGGTGCAGGCCGGTGTAGACCACCTCGAACCCGGCGTCGCGAAGCGCGCGGGCCACGACCTTCGCACCGCGGTCGTGGCCGTCGAGGCCAGGCTTGGCCACCAGGATTCGAACCTTCTGTCGATCGGTCATGGCTTCTTCTTCGGAGCAGGGCCTGCCGGGGGCTTGGCCGCCGGTGCAGCCTTGGCCGCCGGGGGCTTGGCCGCGGGTGCGGCCTTGGCCGCCGGGGGCTTGGCCGCGGGTGCGGCCTTGGCCGCCGGGGGCTTGGCCGCGGGTGCGGCCTGGGCTGCCGGGGGCTTGGCCGCGGGTGCGGCCTTGGCCGCCGGGGGCTTGGCCGCGGGTGCGACCTTGGCTGCCGGGGGCTTCGCCCCGGGGGCCTTCGGCCCCTCGGCGGCCTTCTTTTCGGGCTTGGGGGCGCCGCGGGCAAACCCGGTCACTTCGACCGTGCCGGCGGCGGGGACCACCAGGCCGACGCGGCCCGAACCGACCCCGCGGGTCAGCTTCGCCTCGAGCTTCTTGCCGTCGACGCTGGCGCTGACCTTCTGGCCCTTCACGCTCAGCACGGCCAGGTAGCCCGCGTCGCCCGGCGCAGCCAGCGCCACGGGCGGCGCCAGCTCGGTGGCTTTGCCCTTGCCGTCGACCAAGACCAGCGTCGCCAGGGGCGACGGCTCGGCAGTCACCAGCAGCGCCACGCCGTCGTAGCTCTTCTGGCCAGCCTGCGCGCGCACCACCAGCCCACCGCCGCGGCCCTTCACGCTCAGGTGGGCGTGGACGGTGACGTCGGTGGCGTCGTCACCCGTGACCACCGCGTCGAAGCCGTCGCTGGGCTCGGCGGCGCCGAGCACGAAACGCCCGTCGTCCACCGCCAGCCCCCGGGGCGCGCCGCTGATCTTCTCCCAGCGCTGGCCGCCGACCTGCCAGGCGTCGCCGGCCTTTGGCACGAAGCGTACGCGGCGCAGCTTGGACAGCCGCGGGGCCGCCCCGTCGACCTGAACCTTGTCGACCTGCCCATCCGAGCCCAGGCTGACCTCGACCCTCTTCGAGTCCAGCTCGAAGGCCGACAAGAGGTCGTTGGTCAGCTTCACGCCGGTCAGCTTGTCGGCGCTCACGGCGCCGGCCTGGTCGGTGCGGCTGACCCACACCTCGTCGGCGCTGCCGCCGGTGGCCGCGAGCAGGCTGGCGCCGAGCACGAACGCGGCCAGCGGCTCGTCCCGACCCTGCACCGCCCGCGACAACGCCAGCTCGAGCGCGCGCGGTGCGTCGAGCAAGAGCAGGCGCAGCGAGTGGACGGCGAACAGCTCGGCCGACGACGCTTGCGACCCGGGCCCGACCGTGCCCGGCACCGGCAGCACCGATGAATCGAGATCGACCGCCAGCTGGCCCGGCGCACCGGCGCGCCCCGCGCGGGTAGCGATCTGCGCCGCGGTCTTGGCCAGCTGGGGTTTGGCCTTGAACGCGGCCCGGGTGATGAACCACGCCGCGGAATACGCGACCTCGCCGAGCTCGCGATCGGGTCGAGACGGGATCACGTCTTCAGGCCAGAGCGCCGCCGCCGTGGGCGCCCCGCGGCTGTTGCCCAGCGAGACCCGGGCCCCCACGCGACCCGCGCGCGACCCGAGCCCCCGCACCGGGGCCTTGCTCACCAGCCAGAGCCCCAGCTCCGTGGCGGCGCGCGGCGCGAGATCGAGGAATCGGATCACCTCTGCCAGTCGCTCGTCGGTCGCGCTGCCGCCGTCTTCGACCAGCGTGCCGTGACGCTCGAAGGCGGCCTTGCGCACGCCGCCCAGGCCCAGCAACGCCGAGACTTCGTGCCGCTGGAGCAAGCCCCGTGACAGGTCCACCACCGCCAGGCTGGCTTGCGCACGCACCGGAACCAGCGACGGGCTGAGCTTGCTGCCCGGGCGCAAGATCGCCGCGTGGCGCTCGAAGTGCGCACGATACGCCTCGATGCACGACTTCAGCGCGTCGTCGCGGATGCCGGCACTGGCGTCGTGCCCGTCCACCGGTGGGCGACCCGCGTTGGCGATCACGTCGGTGACGAAGCGATGGATGGCAACCGCCTCGGCCGCGAGGCGATCGGCCTTGGATGCTTCCGGGCCGCTCTCGCTGGCGGGCATCGCCGCATACGCGCTCGAGGCCCGGGCGAGCAGCGCCCGCACCAGCGCCGGAGTCAGCTCGCTGCGGGCCGCCGCCGAGCCGGGACCGAGCAAGATCTCGCGCGCCAGCTTCTCGCGCTTGGGGTCGAAGGGCACGGCGGCGAAGCCGGCGCTGAGCGGCGCGGCCGCTTCGTCCACGGCCAGATCCGGGCGCGCGACCAGTGCGCGGATGCGCGCCGCATTCTTCAGCTCGCCAGAGCGGATGAAGCCCGAAACCTGCGCCTTCTCCGAGTCCGTCAGCGCCGCATGGGCCGGCTGCGCCAGAACCAACGCGCTGAACACCAGCGCCCAACCAGCTTTTCGCATGACGGCGAGAGCCTACCTCAGGTCCGACCCCCCAGAAGCGCGCCCAAAACCGCCACCGCGGCCGTCTCGGTGCGCAGCACCAAGCGGCCGAAGCGCACCGCTCGGAAACCGGCCTGAGCCGCCGCGGCGAGCTCGCCGTCGTCGAGCCCACCCTCGGGTCCGATCAGCACCGAAAGCGGGGTCGACGCCGGGGTCGGCGCGAGCACCTGGGCAAGGGTGAGCTCCGCCTTCGGGTCGAGCACCATGGCGACCGAGCCTGCTCCGAGCGCCAGCGCTTCGGCGAGCGGGACCGGGCCGACCAGCTCGGGCACGTCCCCTCGGCCCGATTGCCGCGCGGCCTCGCGCGCCACGCTCTGCCAGCGCGGGCGGCGGGCCTCGGCACGCTCACCCAGACGCACCACCGTGCGCTCGGTGGTGCAGAGCACGATGCGCCGAACCCCGAGCGCGGTCGCGTCGCGGATCACCGCCTCGGGCTTGTCGGCCTTGCCCACGGCCCACAGCAGGGTCACCGGCAGCGGCGAGACGACCGGCGCCGGCCGGGGCGTGCCCAGCCGGATCCGCGCGGCGCGGGGATCGGCGCTCAACAACCGAGCGTCGGCCTCGAGCCCGGCGTCCACGTCGAAGGCCGTGAACGCTTCCCCGACCCGCGACCGATGCACCTTGACCAGGTAGCGCGACGTCGCGTGATCGAGGGCGCGCTCTCCCGCCGAAAGCGCCGAAACCGGGACCCGCAGCGTCACCGCGCGGTCATATCAGATCCCAGCACGCGCCGCTGTTCGGCCCGCGCCTCGACCTCGCCGCGCGAGAATGCCAGCTTGCGGTAGCGGCCCTCGACCCAGTCATCGAGCAGGTCGTCGAAGTGCGGGCTCGAGCGGTCAGCCACGTTGCCCAGCGGGAAGTTCACCCACACCTCGGGGACGCCGGCGTCGTCGAAGCGGCCCACCAGGCGCTCGACCGGGCCATAGTCGCTGAGCCACTGCTTGGGGACGTCGAAGTCACGCCGGAACACGCTGTGCGCCACGTTGACCGTGTTCTCACCGCCGTCGGTGGGCACCTGCGTGAGCGCCACGCCCAGCCCGTACGCGTTGTCGAAGTTGGTCAGGTGGACGTCGCCCCAGCGATAGTGGCTGGGCTCGACGCTGCCGAAGCGAGCGTTCAGGTAGTCGACGGTCTTGGCAAGACCTTCCAGCACGATGCGGTGCTTGCCTTCTTGCAGCACCGCGTCGCCCTTCGGGTACGCGCCGTTCAGCGCCAGGGCCGCCACCTTGAGAACGTAGAACGGCGCCGCTTCGAGCACCCGCTCGAAGAGCAGCGGGATCATGTCGTCCTCGACCGCCTGCGCGGTGGTGAAATGCGCGAAGGCGTGGAACGCCACGGCCCCGGCCGAGTCGCGTTTCATCTGGCGGTCCCACTCTTCGGTGAGCAGCTTCACGACGCGCGCGGCACCGGGGCGCGCCGCCAGCTCGCCCAGCGCCGGATCCGACCCGCGCGCGGCCCACGCTGCCTGAAGCAGCTTCAGGAACGTGTCCGACATCAGACAGCGCGAGTCCATCTGCAGCGCCTGCATGTCGACGGCGCTCACCTGACCGCGTTTCGTGAGGCGCGCGAGCTCGTCGTCGATGCGGCGCGCGCGATAGCCCGGGTCGAAAAACGCGCCGTAGTACCAGGCGTCGTTGCCCGGATCGCCATCGGCGGTGAACCCGAACGGGTCGTTGTTGGCCGTGGCCAGGAACCCCCGCTCTTTCGCCCGCCCGTGGGGCAGCTGCTCGAGCGGCAGCTTGCCGCCGGGCCAGAACGCTTTCGGGTCGTCGCCGTCCATCACCCGCCACGGCTCGCGCCCCGGCGCCACGGCGCTGCGCCGGGGCACCTCGAGGCTCACGCGGTACGAGATGTCCCGAGCGTCGGCGCTCAGCCAGTTGTAGCTGAGCTCGGGCACGCGCTGCACCGCCTGGTCGAACTCTTGCACCGTCTGGGCGCGATCGAGCTCGAGGAAGTAGAGCGAGCTGCGGGCCGAAAACCCCGTCCACCCCAGCAGCACCTCGCGGCCTTCGCTGGTGAGGGGCACCGGCACACCGGCAAACCCGGGGTCGAAGATCACGCCGCGGCCGGGCACGTCGCGAACCACGATGCTCTCGCTCTGCCCTCCGCGGATCGCAATCACCTCTTCGCGGGTGACCAGGGGCACCGTCTGATCCCCGATCCGCGCGCCGGCGTCGGTGATCTCGACGGACCACAGATCCATCACGTCGCCGAAGGCAGAGGTCGGCGCCCAGATCGCGCCCTGGGTCTGACCCGCGAAGATGCCTGGCGCGGCCACGAACGCGAACCCCGC
The DNA here is from genome assembly GCA_023150915.1 of Polyangiaceae bacterium. Classification (GTDB taxonomy): domain Bacteria; phylum Myxococcota_A; class Polyangia; order Polyangiales; family Polyangiaceae; genus JADJKB01. The sequence goes on along the minus strand of JAKLKA010000062.1, from coordinate 36,892 downwards.
CACATCGAAGCTGCCACCGCGGTCGGCGCTGTTCAGGTGCAGCGCGTACATTGCCCCCATCAGCGTGAACACCAGGTGCGGATCGCCGGCCAAGAGCGGTCGCCCGTTGTCGGTGAAGCGACCGTCGACTGCCCAGTTGTTGCTCCCGGCCTTGGGCACCGCCGACAGGTGCCGCCACGCCGCCGGGGACTTCGCGTGGGGTGGCAGCGCGTGCTTCTCGGCGGGGGCCGCCGGCTTCCCCCCGGTGGTGCTGCCGCCCTGGGCGCCCGCCGGCAGATCTTCGGGGGCAACGGTCCAGGTGGCGTGCGCAGGCTTGAAGATCTGCGCCGACTCGAGCGTGCTGGGGGCCAGCTGGCCGAGCAGGGTGACCAAGATCTCGTACAGCAGGCTCTGATCGAGCCCCAGCTGGATCATCTTCTGCACGATCAGCGGGTCGTCTTCGCTCCACGGCTCGGGCAAGAAGTCGAGCTCGTCTTGGCCGAAACCGAACGGGCGCGCAGCGGCGCCGCTCCGCACCTCTTCCACCCGACGGTTGATCCCGCTCCGCCACGCCTGCAGCAGCTTCCACCGCTCGGGGTGCTCGCTCTTCATCAGCTCTGCGTCCAGCTTGCCCCAGCGGGGCAGGTCGAACAGCCGCACCAGCTTGTCGTCGTGCAGCGCCGTGGCGCCGAACGAGCCCTTGAAATCTGCGCCCAGCACCTCGGCCCGCCGCCCATGGGCGAAGCGCCGCCACATCTCGAGCTGCAGCAGGCGATCGGTGGCCAGCTGGTAGCCGTAGCCAAAGAATAGATCGTCGTCGCTCTGGGCGTAGATGTGCGGCACGCCCATGTCGTCGACGATGATCTCGACGCGCGGCGCGTCCCCGCCGTCGGGCTCCGGATCGCCGCCACAGCCGGCGACCAGGAGCACGAGGGCGAGACCGAGCCCGACTACTGAGGAAGCGCCGTACGCACGTCGGCGCACGTCGCCCCCTCTTTGAGCTGGACCATCTTGTACGCCGCATTCGCGATGGTGAACTTGGGCTGATTCTGATCGATGAAGTCCACCTCTCCGGCCTTGCAGAGCTGGCCGTCGTTCCGCTTGCAGCCGACCACGTGGCTGTCGAACATCTTCACGTCGGCCTTGCCCGACGCGCTGGTGCAGGTGTCGCGGGTGCCCGAGATCTGCACCGCGGTTCGCGTCACGATGTACACCTCGGTCGCGCGCTTACCGCTGGGGTTCAACGCCTCCATCAGGCCGGTGGGCGGGGCCGAGAACGGCGGGTCGGTGCGCGGCACCGCCAAGATCCCGGGTTGACCGTCCCCATCGTGGTCCACGGCCGTGACCTGCTTCGACGACGACGGCCAGGGAGAGGCCGGGTCCGACATGTTGAGCCCGACCAGCGACACCACCGGGTCCATCGAGATGGTGGCCCCCACGTCGAAGCCCGAGAGCGTGCCCTTGGCCTTGAACTTCGGCATGCTGCCCTTGTCCCAGACCGCGTCGGGGATCACCGTCTGCACCTGGCCGCCGCCGGCGATGCTGGTCTTGGTGAGCGCCGGGATCGAGCTGCCGCACGGGGTCACGTCGCCGGTCGCGGGGATCTGCCCCGACTTGCCGTCGGCCTCGCCGAAGTCGAGCACGGTGCGCGTCCAGATCAGGATCTTGCCGCTGCCCGCCGCGATGCCGGTCTTCGCCGGCCAGCTCACGTCGGCCGTGATCAGGTTGGCGATGGTGGCGTGCTTGTTGTTGTTGCCGCAGCCGCTGGTCGAGCCGCCGCTGCCGGGCGAGCCGCCCTCGGCGCCGCTTCCGCCAGAGGCCGGGGTGCCGCCGCCGCCCGCCAGCCCGCCGCCGCCGCCGCCGCCGCCCATGGCGCCGATGCCTCCACCCCCGCCCGCGTTCTGTCCGCCGCCGGAGCCGGAGCTGCCCTCCGACCCACCGTCATCGCCACCGCCACAGCCACCGAGCACCAGAGTCAGAGCAATGAATCCGATCGTCCGCAGCATGAAAGCCTCCGAGTTCGAGTGGGGTTTTTAGCCACCCACCCACACGACACGACACGCCGCCCGCGCTTGCAGCGTCACTGGACCGAAAAGGCCTGACGCGTCGCAGAAGAGCCCGCATACTCCCCGCGCCGTGTCGGAGAGAACCCGCGGTTTGTTGGTGTTGTTCGCGGCTGCGGCCGTGGGCGGGATCTATTTGGGGGTCACCCGCAAGCCCACCGGGCGCGACGCGCCTCTTCCGCCGGCGCCCAGCGCGAGCAGCGCCCCCGAGGTGCCCGCGCCGCGACGCGCGACGCGCGCCGAAGCCCGCGCGCTGGCCAAGCGCCTGGGTAATGCGGTGCGCGTTCCGGCCGGCGACCCCACCAGCCCGTGGGCGCTGGCGCACGGCATGGTCGCGTTCGGCGTCAGCTTCTCGGCAAGTGACGGGCGCCGCGCCAGCGACGTGATCGTGTCGTTCGCCGAGCCGACGACCGTGGGCGACAAGAAGCTGTGGCTGTTCCCCGACAAGAAGGCGGGCGCTCCGGTCGAGCCGCATCGCTTCCTCTTGGTCAAGACGCTGCTCGAGATGAACGTGCCGCTCGATCAGAGCTTCGCGACGTCGACCGGCGACAAAGTCACGCTCACCCGGCTGGTGGCCGATCTGCGCGCCGCCGCCGAGGCGCCCAAGACCGACGCGGACCACCACCACGTGGCCTGGCAGATCTCGGCGCTGGCCGAGCACGTGAAGCGCGTCCCGGCCGCGGCCGAGCAAGAGCCCCAGCTGGCCGCGCTGATCGAGACGGCGCTGGGCAGGCTCGAGGCCGACCAGAAGGTGGTCGAAGGCTACGGCGGCCCGCCCGAGAAGGCCTTCGACGAGGGCAGCCCGCTCCATGCCGCGAAGAAGGCGAAGCAGGGGATCTACGGCCACAGCTGCGGCGGCATGCACCTGATCCAGGCCGCGGCCAGCGCCGTGTCCATCGTGCGTCGTGAGGCCGACGAGCGCCGCTTCCGGAAGCAGCTCGGCGTGTTGCTCTTCCGCTACGAGCTCGAGCGCCCCGCCTACGCCGCGCTCTTGGCCCGCCACCCCGAGCAGGGCCTGCTGATCCGGCTGCAGCAGCAGAAGTTCTTCGGCCACCTGGTCGAGACCCTGACCTTGGCGCGAAACCTGGGGCTCACCGCGGCCCAGAGCGAGGGCGGCCGGCGCATCGACCAGACCATTGCCCACGCTACCGCTGATCTGGTCGACGTGTCGGGGCAGCTGCTCGACGGCGGGGTCTACGAGCGGCTCGACGCCATCCGCAAGGACCGCGAGCAGACCTACCTGGATCTGATCGGCGACGCCTGTCACGCCTTGCGCGGGCTCGATCGAGCAGTAGAGATCTTGTGAAGCTCACGCCCCGGGCTCGAGCTCGACATACGCGCGTCGCGCGCGCACCGAGACCAGCACGTCGCGCCGGTCTTGCTTCGGCGGCACGCGCTCGCCCGCGGCCAGCACCATCGCGGTCAGCCGCCCACCATACACGCAGCCCGTGTCGATGCCGGTGGCGAACGGATGGAGCTGCAAGCCGTCCACCGCGTTGTGCCCGAACACCACGTGGGGCGCTTCGTGGTAGCGCTCGCCCCACAGCGTGAAGTCGCGCGTGGCGCTGGGGGTGCCGTCGTCGCGCAGCGTGCGCAGGTGGGACAGCGCCCAGGGGTCTTGTGCTTCGATCGGCACACCCGGCACCACGCCGGCATGCACCACGCGCAGGTCGTGCTCGGGGAAGTCGACCCAGGCTCGCATCGCCTGGAGCGTGGCGAAGTGGCGATCGTCGAGGCTCTTCATCAGTGCCTGGTGCGACGGGCCCAGGCGCACGGCTTCGCCCCGCCGCGCCGCCAAGAGTCGCCACTCGTGGTTGCCGACCACCAGCGCCGCCCCCAGCTGGGCCACGCGATCGAGCACGCCGGCGGAATCCGGACCGCGGGCCACCAGGTCGCCGACGAAGCAGAGCGCGTCGCCCTGGGCCAGGGCCACGCGGTCGAGCAGCTCGTCGAGCTCCGTCCGGCAGCCGTGGACGTCTCCGATGACGATGGTGCGAGCCACGGGCGTGGAGGCTATGAGGCTGAAACCCCGTGTCAAATCCCAGAAAATGGTGCCCCGCCGGCCGGGTGGGGCAAGATCCGCCGCCCGGCAGCGATCAGAGCCTTGTGGCAGCGGCGCGCCGCGTGATAGCCATGCGAAATCATTCCGTTCAGGGAGGCCCCATGCAGACTGCCCGCCGAATCTCTGCCTCGCTCGCCGTCGTCGTGCTCTCCGCTTCCGTGGTGAGCTGCGGCGGGGGTAAGGACGACGAGAAATACCAGCCCCGCGCTGCCGCGAGCGGCGCCAAGGCGCAATTGCCGGCGGTGCCGAACGTTCCCCAGAAGCCGATCAAGGCGGGCGACGCTTACACGGTGTGGGGCGCCAGCTATCACCTGCGCAGCCGCACCCACCGTAAAGAGGTGGCCGGCAAGAAGCTCAGCATCACCGGCTACATCGGCAAGACCAACCTGCCCGACGCGCCGGCGTGCGCGGTGCACAAGGGCGGCAAGGCCGATCCCGAGGGCTGCAACGCCCCGGTGCCGGCGTTCTGGCTCTGCGACACCAAAGACGCCCCCGAAAACGAGTGCATCAAGGTGATGGGCTGGGCCTCGAACTTCGCCGGCATCTACGACGCGGTGAAAGAGTTCGAGAAGAAGGAAGACGCCGAAAAGAGCGACACCTTCTGGGGCGTGAAGATGCCGAACCCGATCCCGAACAAGGGCGCGAAGGTCACGGTCAAGGGCGACTATTCGACCACCTTCGTGCGCGCCACGACCGGCACCGAGGCCGACCCCATCATGGGCATCCTCACCTTCGAAGAGCTGACCTATCACGAGAAACCGGCAGAGCTCGCGTTCTTGCCCGGGATGGATCCGCCGAAGGAACCGCCGAAGAAGAAGTGACGAATGCCTGCGTCGCGCGCGGGAGCACTGGCCTGGGCGGCCGTGCTCTCGGCCGCGATGTCGGGCTGCATCAAGAAGGGCGCCCCGGCAGGCCGCGACCTGGTGGCCGACGTGAGGGTGGTGGGGGCGAGCGCGCTCGACGCTGACACCGTCGAAGATCGCCTGGCCACCCGCCCGCCGCCCTGGCCCCGATCGCTCGAGGGGCTGCTGTACGACTACGAGGTCTTCAACGAGACGGTGCTCAGCCGCGACCTCGAGCGGGTGGAGCGCTACTACCGCCGCAAGGGGTTCTACGAGGCCAAGGTGCGAGCTGCCCGCATCGAGCGCGTCGGGCCGCGGCACGTGCGGGTCGAGATCGCGGTCGACGAGGGGCCGGTGGTCGAGGTCCGCCGCGCCGACGCCAAGGGGCTCGCCAACCTGCCGTTCGACGTGGCCGCCCGCGCGCTCTCGGCCATCACCCTCGACCCGGGCGACCGCTTCGACGAAGACGAGTTCGAGGCCAACGCCAAGGCCATCGCGCACGTGCTGGGCGACGCCGGTTACGCCTTCGCCGAGGTCAAGCACCGCGCCAAGGTGGACCTGGCCACCCACACCGCCGACGTGATCTTCGAGGTCGAAGAGGGTCCGGTCGCCCGCTACGGCCCCGTGCGGGTCGTCGGTCTCCAGTCGATCCCCGAAGATCCGGTGCGTGCGGTGCTGGGGCTCCGAGAAGGGGACGTCTATTCGCGCACCGACGTGGTCGACGCGCAAGAGGCGCTGCAGAACCTGGGTGTGTTCGCCTCGGTCGAGGTCCGGCAAGACAAGGCGCGACCCAAGAGCGGCCAGGTGCCAATCACGGTGATCGTCCGCGAGGCGTCGCTGCGCACGCTGCGCCTGGGCGGCGGAGCACGCTTCGACGTGTTGCGGCTCTCGAACCACGCCCGGGTCGGGTGGGAGCATCGCAACTTCCTGGGCGGCATGCGGCGCTTCAACATCGAGGCGCGTCCCGGCGTCACGTACTTCCCAACCCGCATCGGGCGCTTCGATTCGCCCACCCGGCTCTTGCCCGAGAACCGGGTGCACACCGAGCTGCGTCAGCCCTCGTTCCTGGAAGGGCGTCTCACCGGCTTCATCTCCGGCGACTACAGCATCTACCCGCTGCTCTATCCGCTGCCCGACAGCGTAGATCCCGAGAAAGAGCGCGTCATTGGCTACCACGAGATCAAGGCCGCCACCGGGGTAGAGCGCGCGTTCTTCGGCCATCACTTGTTCGTGACGCCGTCGCTGAACTGGCAAGCGAACTTCCCCTTCACCTATCAGGGTGGAAGGCCCGACGGCCTCGACGCCGTGCGGGTGGCGTTCCCCGAGCTGTACGCGATCTTGGACTTCCGGGACGACCGCATCGAGCCGCGCGAGGGGTTCTACGTCGCGAACTCGGCACAGGTGGCGGGCTACGTGTTCGGTGGCACCGTGAGCGACCTGCGCCTGCGGCCCGAGTTCCGGGGCTTTCTGCCGCTCAGCAAGCACGTCACGCTGGCCACGCGCCTGACCACCGGCTTCTTGTTCCCTTCCGATTATGGCGAGACGCTGACCAGCGCTCAGGCGGCGAACGACCCCACCAACCCGGCGGTTGTGCGCGACCAGCACAAGCTCTTGTTCCGCGCCTTCTACTCGGGCGGCCCCAACTCGAACCGCGGCTACCCGTACCGCGGCGTCGGCCCCCACGGGCCGGTCGGCTTCCTGGTGCCCACCGGCGAAGACTGCGGTCGGCCCCTGGATCAGCTGCCGGCAGCTTGCATTCGCCCCCTGGGCGGCCTCACGCTTTGGGAAGCCTCCTTGGAAGTGCGATTCCCGGTGATCGGTCCGCTCTACGCCGCGACTTTCTTGGACGCGAGCGACGTCACACGCAGAGTGGGTGAAATCCGCTTCGACGTGCCCCACATCTCGCCGGGCCTGGGCTTGCGCTACCGCACGCCGGTGGGCCCGCTGCGCATCGACGCCGGCTACCGCACGCCCTGGCTGCAGCAGATCGGCGAAGAGGATCTGGAACGCCAAGAGGGCAACCCGGGGACCGTGTTCGGCTTGCCGATGGCGATTCACATCGCCCTGGGGGAGTCGTTCTGATGCCCAAGACCACCCTGCGACCGCCGCCGACGGTGGCCGACCGGGGAACCCGCCGGCAGCGCGTGGTGCGCGCCCTCGGTCGCACCCTGGCGACCTTGGGGCTCGCCGTCACCTTCGTGGCCGGCCTGGGCGGGGGCATCGCGCTGCACATCGACCTGCCGGCATCGCGCCGGTTGGCCTCGGACCTCTTGTCCCGTTCGCTGGTCGGGGTGTTTCACGGCGAGCTTCGCACGGGAGAGATCCAGGAGCTCAGCCTGCGAGGCGCGACCCTGAACGAGGTCACCGTCAAAGACGAAGCCGGCAACACCGTCATCACGCTCCACGACCTGCGCGTGCGCACCGACGTGCTCGCGTTACTGCAAGAGGTGCTGACGGCGGACGAGCGCATCACGCTGATCGTGCGCCACATTCGGGCGGGGCGCGCCGACGTGCTGGTGATCCCGGACGAGAGCGGCGTGCCGACGCTGGCCCGAGCGCTGACCCCCGTGCCCAGCGCGCCCAGCGCCGAGCCCAAGAAGCCCGCCGCGCCCTCGCGGCCGCTGCGCCTCTGGCTGCCGCAGATCGAGATCGGACGCATCGACGCGCGCGGCACCGTGGCCGGCTTGCCCACGCTGGAGGTGGGCCTGGCGGGCGTGCGCGGTTCGGTGCTGGCCACACCCAAGGGTGCGGCCATCGACGTGCATCGCTATGGCATGACGGTGCGCGGGCTGGCCGGGACGGACGCCACGGGCACCGGCGAGATCCACATCCGCGCACCGGGCGCGGTGTGGACCAGCTTCAACGGCTATTTCGGCAATCTGCCCGTGTCGAGCTCGGTGTACGTCAAGGGCAAGACCATCAAGGCCTCGCTCGACGTTCCGAAGGCGCTGCCCGAAGACGTGCGCGCGCTGCTCGCGGACTGGCCGGTGCTCGAGCCCGTGGCCGCGCACGTCGAGGCCACCGGTGAGCTGCCCAAGCTGGAGACTCAGGCCCGCTTCGAGGTCGGCGAGGCGCGCCTGACCTCGGCCGGCCACGTGCGCTTCGCTCCCGAGCTCGAGATCGGGCTCGACGTGCAGGGGCGCGGCGTCGACATCCGCGCCCTCTGGCCCAAGGCCCCGAAGACCAGCGCCACGCTCGATACCGCCCTGGCCATCTGGCAGAAGCGCGGCCAGATCTCGGTCGAGGTCAACGGCACCACCGCCGAGACCACCTTCGTCGGCCAGATGGTCCCGCCGATCGACGTCTCGGGCAGCTGGGATCCGAAAGGGTTCGTCGGCAAGGCCACGGTCCACGAGGTCGGCATGCCGCTCAAGGTCGGCTTCACCGTCCACCCCGACGGCGCGGTGGATCTGGACGCCCGCGCGCGCTCGTTCCAGATGGAGCTGGCGCCGCGGCTGAAGAAGCTCACCCCGGCCCGGGGCCGCGCCGACGCGCAGGTCAAGGCTCGCATCGAGAAGAACACGCTGGACGCCACGCTCTCGGCCGACGTCTCGGGGTTTTCGCTGGCCGACGTGAAGCTGGCGCGCGGCCATGTGACCGGCCACGCCAAGGGCAAGCTGACCGAGCTCGAGAAGCTGGCGATCGACGCCAAGGTGACGGGCTCGGACTTCTCGGCCCGCGGCCAGAGCTTCGGCAAGGTTTCGGGCACCGCCAAAGGCCCGGTGATCCGCCCAGCGCTGACCGCCACCCTCACCGACCCGCACGGTCCCGAGGTGCGCGCCAGCGGCACGCTCGAAGCGAGAGGCAAGCCGGCGGTCAAGAACGTGCAGGTCCAGATCAAGCGCGACGACGCGGTGCTGGCCGGAAAGATCGCTCACCTCGATCTGGACGCCCAGGACGTGGTGGTCGACAGCATGAAGCTGACCGGCGCCGGCGGCGAGCTGGGCGGCAAGGTCCGGATTTCGAAGGGCCGGGTCGAGGTCAAAGCCAAGGGCGAGCGGCTGGATCTGGACGTGGTCTCGCGGGCGCTGGGGCTGCGGCGCGGAATGCTGGGGGGCACGCTGAACGTCGACGCCGACATCGTGGCCAGCAAAGAGAAGTCCACCGGCCACGTGAAGCTCGGCCTGGGCAAGGGCTCGATCGCCGCCGTCGGCGGCATCTCGATGTCGCTCGATGCCAGCCTGGAGGGCGAGCACATCGAGGGCAAGGCGTCGGGCATCGTGCGCGACATCGGGGCCTTCGGCGCCACCTGGCAGTCCGAGCTGAACGGCAACCCGGCAGAGCCCAAGTCGTGGGCGGGCATGACCGGCGACGGCGAGATCCAGCTCAGCGACATCCAGCTCTCGTTGCTGCGGCTGGTGCTGCCGAAGTCCGCCCGGATCGAGAAGGTGGCCGGCACGGCCTTCGCAAGGGTGCGCGTCGAGCGCCTGGCCCCGAAAGAGCTCCCCAACGCCCGCGTCGAGATCGCCGGCACGCGGGGGCTCGAGGTCGTGCAAGCTCCGGCCAAGAAGGGCGAAAGGCCCCTGGTGGTCCAGGGCATCGACGTCACCATGGTGGGCGGCGTGAACGGCGAGAAGGGCGACGCCAGCGGCACCACTCAGCTGGTCGACGCGGTCGGACCGGTGGTCACCACCAGCGGCACCGCGCGCGTCGCGTGGAAAGAGATCGTGGCCGCGCCCGACGAATGGCTCGGCCACCTGCTCGAAGCGCCGGTGATGGCGGTGATCACCCTGCACGAGCGCCCGTTCTCGCAGTTTCCCCCGGTGATTCGGCCCGAGGGGGTCCAGGGCACGGGCGCCGCACGCCTGCTCTTCTCGGGCTCGGCCAGCGACCCCAAGCTGTCGGCCAACGTCGAGGCCCGTCAGATCCAGTCCACCGCCGGTCGGCGCGCGTTGCCGGTCGACCTGCGCGCGAACGGCGAGTACGAGCTGGCCAGCGGGCGCTTCGGCGCCAACGCCGAGCTCTTGGCCGCCGGTCGCCGGATCGCCCAGCTCACCACCAAGGGCAACGCCGACATCGTGGGCGGCACCTGGACGGGCGGCGCGCACCTGGCGCTCGAGGGCACGCCACTGACCGTGGTGCCCGGCTTTGCCGACGCCAAGGTCGCGGGCGCCCTGCAGGGCAACGTGGCGCTGCAGCGCACCCAGGCCGATGCGCCGCCGCAGCTCTCGGCGAACGTGGATCTCACCGGCGCCAGCGTCGACGGCGTCAGCGTGGGCCGCGGCAACGTGCTGGTGCGTTCGGACGGCAAGCAGCTGCGCGCCCAGGCCGAGCTGGACGACGGGCGGGGCCGGCTCACCGCCGAGGCGCGGCTCGGCCTGGACTGGGGCGGGGCCCTGCCGGCGCTGGATCGCGCACGCCGCGTGCTGCTCAGCGCCGAAGCAAAGGGCTACGACGCGGTGGTGCTCTCGCCGTTCCTGCGCGACATCTTCTCGCGGCTCACGGGCAAGGTCGACGGCCGACTGACCGCGACCCTCGAGCCGCGGCTCAAGTCGAACGGCGACCCCACCGGCCAGTTCGAGACCGACGTCGACGGCCGCGCCACGGTCAGCCAGGGGGTGGTGCACATCGCGCCGCTGGGCATCGAGTTCCGCGACGTGACCTTCGGCGCCACGGCCAAGAAGGCCGGCGGATTCACCCGGGTGAACGTGTTCGACGTCGAGGGCAAGGCCCGCTCCGAGAAGGTGAACCTGCGGGCGCTCGCCAACTTCTACTTCGACGGCGTGCGCATGACCCGCGGCAACGCTTCGCTCAGCATGACCGAGGTGCCCGTGATGTTCCAGGGCGTGTCGCAGGCCATCGCCAGCGGCTCGGCCACCCTCAAGCTCGAGCGCGAAGAAGAGCGCATGGTGGTCACGGTGGACATCCCCAACCTCAACGCGCGCTTGCCGCAGGCCGGCGGGCGCGAGGTGGTGGACGTCGCGGACAATCCGGCCATCCAGGTGGTGCAGGCGCTGAAAGAGCCCACCGTGGAACGCACCGGCAGCACCCTGCCGTGGCGCTTCGTGGTGAACCTCAAGCGCGGGGTCCGCATCACCCGCTCGGACCTCGACCTGCCGCTGGTCGGGCAACCGGTGATCGATCTGGAGAAGAAGGCGGTGGTGGGCGGCTTCATCGAGCTCGAGCCCGGCGGGCGCTTCCAGTCGTGGGGCAAGACCTGGGTGATCGAGGCCGGTCGGGTGGTGTTCGACACCCCCGAGCCCACCGACCCGCATCTCTTCGCCACCGCCAGCTGGCGCGCCCCGGACGCCACCGTGGTCTACGTGGACGTGCGCGGGACCTTGAAGGACGCGAAGCTGAAGCTGTCGAGTGACCCGGCCCGGTCCGAGCCCGAGATCATGGCCCTGCTCTTCGGCGGTTCGTCCAGCGGCGCCAGTGACGAGGCCTCGGGGGCGCGCACGCGAGAGACCGCCGCCGCCGGCGGCATCGCCACGGCGTTCAACACGCTCTTCGCCGACGCGCTGGTCGGCAGCGTCGAGCTGCGCACCGGAACGGACGAGAACAAGGCCAGCTACACCGCGGCGGTGCGGCTGAGCGAGAGCGTCTGGTTCGAGGGCACGTACCGAAACCGCCTCGAGCAGCAGCAGAACACCACCACCACCGAGCCGGTGGACGTCAGCGGCACGGTGGACTGGCGCTTCCGACGCAACTGGTCGCTGCGGACCGAGGTCGGCACGCTGGGCACCGGCCTCGATCTGCTGTGGCAGTACCGGTACTGACCGCCGAGGGTGCTAGAGCGCTCGCGGGGCGTAGAGTACGCTTCGGTCCCAGTGCGTCCCGGTGAGCTCCTCGGCGATCGGTTCCGCGTCCTTGGCCGCGCGGGGGCCGGAGGCATGGGGGTGGTCTACCGCGCCGAGGACCAGGTGAGCGGCGAGCTGTGCGCGCTCAAGGTGCTGCACGCCGACCAGCGCCCCGACCGGTTCTTGCGCGAAGCCGCGGTGCTCGCCGAGCTGTCGCACCCGGCCGTGGTGCGCTACATCGCCCACGGCATCACGCCCAAGGGTCAGGTGTATCTGGCCATGGAATGGCTCGAGGCCACCAGCCTCGCGTCGTACGTGGCCACCCGCCGGCTGGGCTTCGGCGAATGCCTCACCCTCTTGCGCCGGGTGTGCGCGGGGCTGGCGGTGGCCCACCGACTGGGCGTGGTCCACCGTGACTTGAAGCCGGGCAACATCTTGATCCCCGACGGCGTGCTGGGGCAAGCCAAGCTCATCGACTTCGGCATCGCGCGCCGACGCTTCGACCCTCGCATCACCGAGCGCGGGCTGTTGATCGGCACCCTGGCTTACATGTCGCCCGAGCAAGCTCGCGGCGCGGCGCACATCGAGCCCGCGTCCGACGTGTTCTCGCTGGGCAGCGTGGTCTACAAGTGCATGACCGGCGACACGCCGTTCGGCGGCGGCGATTCGACGGCGGTGCTGGCCAAGGTGCTGCTCGACGAGCCAACGCCGCTCAGTGAGCTGTCGGTGGCGGTGCCCGCGGCGTTCGACGAGCTGGTGATTCGCATGCTGGCCAAGGCGCCCGAGTCGCGCCCGCGGGACGCCGGCGCGCTGCTCGGTCAGTGCGACGCGCTGGGCTCGGCGCTGGACGAGACCGGGGCCACACCGGGGATCACCGGTCGCGAGCAGCGGGTGGTCTGGGTGGCGCTGCTCGGCGGGCTCCAGGCCGACGACGGCGAAACCCGGCAAGAAACGGAGCCCGAGCTCGCGCTCACGCCCGAGAGCCGACTGGCCGAGGCCGTGGCGGCCTCGGGCGGCCGCTTCGACACGCTGGCCAACGGCGCGCGCGTGGCCAGCTTCGTGGGCGGCGGCGCGGCGCGGGACCAGGCGCTCTCGGCCGTGCGCGTGGCGCGCGCCATGCGTCAGCTCTTTCCCGATCGCGCCATCGCGCTGTCGTCCGGGCTTGGCGTGGTGGGCGGGCGCGCCCCGGTCGGCGCCGTGATCGAGCGCGGCGTGGCGCTCCTCGCGCGGACGGCCGCTGGCCAGGTGGCGCTCGACGACACCACGGCAGGGGCCATCGCCGACAGCTACGACCTGGGCCGCGACCCCCGGGGTGCCGCACTCTTGGGCAGCGAGCGGCAGGCCGAAGCGACCCGACGCCTGCTCGGCCGCCCCACCACCGTGGTCGGGCGCGAGCGCGAGCTTCTGACGCTCGAAGCGCTGGTCGACGAGTGCATCGACGAACCGGTGCCCCGCGCGGCCTTGGTGATCGCGCCGGCGGGCCTGGGCAAGTCACGGGTGCGCTACGAGCTCTTGGCTCGGATCCGGGCGCGCCACCCCGAGGTGCTCGTGCTGTTCGGGCGCGCCGACGGGGTGAGCGCCGGATCACCCTTCGCGCTGCTCCGCGGTGCGCTCCGTGCGCTGGCCCAGATCCGCGACGGCGAGGCCCCGGCGGCCAGCCGCGACAAGCTGGCCACGCGGGTGGCCCGGCACGCCCTGGCCGGCAGCGACGTGCACCGGACCACGGTGTTCTTGGGTGAGCTCGCCGACGTGACCTTCCCCGACGCCGCCCACCCCTCGCTCTTGGCCATGCGCCAGAACCCGACCCTGCTGGGCGACGCGATGCGCGGCGCATTCCTCGATTTTCTGGCGGGCGAGTGCGCCGCCCATCCCGTGATCCTGGTGCTCGAGGATCTGCACTGGGGCGATCTGCCATCGGTCAGCTTCGTCGAAGCCGCCCTGGCCACGCTCGGCGAGCTGCCGCTGTTCGTCTTGGGGCTGGCGCGCCCCGAGGTGGCCGATGTGATGCCGAAGCTGTGGCAGAAGCGCGAGCCGCTCGAGCTTCGCCTCGGCCCGCTGCGCAAGAGCGCGGCCTTCTCGCTCGCGCGCGAGGTGCTGGGCGACGGCGTGGACGCCGCCAGCCTGGAGCGCGCGGTCGATCTGGCCGACGGCAACGCCTTCTTCCTGGAAGAGTTGCTGCGCGCGCTGGCCGAGGGGCAGCGCGATCTTCCCGAGACGGTGCTGGGCATGGTGCAGACGCGGCTCGAGGCTCTGGGCGCCGAGTCGCGCCGGATCTTGCGCGCGGCCTCGATCTTCGGCGGCCACTTCTGGACCGGTGGGGTGCGGGCGGTGCTCGGCGGGGACGCCGACGAGGGCGTCGTGGCCCTCGAGCTCGACGAGCTGGCCCGCCGCGAGCTGATCTCGGCCAGCCAAAGCTCCAGCTTCGCGGGCGAGGCCGAGCACGTGTTCCGGCACGCCACGCTGCGCGAGGCCGTGTACGCCACGCTCACCCCGGAAGACCGCGCCCTCGGCCATCGCCTGGCGGCTGGCTTTCTGGAGGCAGCCGGCGTGACCGACGCCCTGGCCCTGGCCGAGCACTTCCGGCGCGGCGAGCTGCCCGAGCGCGCCGCGCGCTACTACCTGGCCGCTGCCCGCGAGGCGCTCGAAGGCACCGACCTCGAGGCAGTATTGGCGCGGGTGCAGCGCGCCCTGGAGATGAACCCTGACGAGCCCACCCGCGGGGAGCTGCATTACCTGGCAGCCGACGCTCAGTTCTGGCGCGGCGAGTACACGGAATCGGAACGGCACGCCCGCGCTGCGGTGGAGCTGCTGGCACCCGGCTCGGCGCGCTGGTACGTCTCGATCGGGGCGTTGTGCAGCGCGGTCGGGACGCTGGGCCGAGACCAAGAGCTGATCGCCTGGGGCGCCCGCGCCGCGGCCCAGGTGGCCCAGGGCGAAGAGGCCCGCGCCAACCAGATCGTGGCGCTGATCCGCGCCTCGCACGGCCACCTCAAGCTGGGGCTCAGCGACGCCGCCGAAGCGTTGATCACCACCGCCGCAGCCCTGAGCGAAGAGCTGGGCGCGCTCGCAGCGCTGGGTCGGGCCTGGGTGCACCACGGCAAGAGCGCGCGCGCCTATTACGACGGCGACGTGGGCCGCTTCATGACCGAGGTCGAGGCCTCGATCGCGGGCTTCGACGCCATTGGCGACGCACGAACCGGAACCAACGCCCGGGCCAATCTGGGCTATGCGGCGCTCTCGGTCGGGGACATCGACCGAGCCCAGCGCCTGCTGGAAGAGGCCCTGGCCCTCACCGAGCGGCTGGGCATGGCCGGCATCGGCCACTATGTGATGCACAACCTGGGGCTAGCGCTCGCCTATCGCGGGCAGTTCGCTCGGGCCATCGAGGTCGAGCGCCGCGCGTTGCTCGAGGCCGAGACCCGACAAGAGAAGCTCTTGATCAGCGCCACGCACCTCTACCTGGCGCTCATTCTGCAGATGAGCGGCGACGCGACCGGAGCCGAGGCCGAAGCCGAGGCTGCCTACGCCTCGGCCCCCACCGTTCCCATCGTGCGCGCCCAGGCACTGGCCGTCGGATCCACGGCGCTGCTCGCCCAGGGCCAGGTGGCGGCAGCGCTCGAGCAGGCGCGCGCCGGGCTGGCGCTGCTCGAAGAGCACGGCGGCAGCGACGAGACCGAGGGCCGCGTGCGCGCTGCCTTCGTCGAGGCCGCCCGGGCCGCTGGTTTGATCGACGAAGCGCGTGCGGCGGCCCGGGTCGCGGTCGGCAGTCTTCGCCAGCGGGCAGCCTCGCTCCGCGACCAGCGCCTCGGGCGGTGCTTCCTTCAGAACGTGCCCGAGCACGCGCGCCTGATGGCGCTGGCCGCCGAGCTGGGGGCTGGCTGACGCCGGCTCACTTGCGCGCGCTGGCGCAGCCCACGTTCACGGTCAGCTCGAACTTGCCTTCCGACCAGTACTTGTCGATGGCGTCCCGGGTATAGGCCAGGGGCTTGTCGATGTCGGCGCCGCCCAGCGACAGCGCGATCTCGGGCAAGATCAACAGGCGCGACACCGGGTCTTCCACGAAGGCGCGGCCGCTGTCGAAGGTGAGCACCACGCTGCGGATCTCGACGTCTACGTCTTCGAGGCCGCAGGCTTCGATCTCTTCCGAGAGTGTCTCGATGCTGTGGCGCGAGGCCATGGCTTCGTCCACCGTCTTCCCCAGGTCGCCATCGTCGTGCTTCAGCGCGTATTCGCGGAACAGATCGCCGACCTCTTGAAACGAGCCGCGCAGGGGCAGCGCGATCAGCGCCTGACCGTCGTCACAGAGCAGGCGATACATCTCGCGATAGATCTGCGCGCGATCGTGGGGCGAGCCCACGGGGTGCAGGCACACCGCGTGGCTGAAGCCCCCGGCCTCGAGCCCGGTGGGCAGCTCGGTGCTCACCAGATACTCCACGGGCAAACCGGAGTCGCCCAGCTTGCCCCGGGCCAGATCGAGCGCGGCCGGGGACGCATCGAGCCCGATGACCTCGGCCCGAGCCGTCAGCTCACAGATCTGCCGATCGGGGTAACCGGTGCGACAGCCCAGGTGCACGATGCGCGCGCCCTCCCCCGCCAGCAAGAGCTCGAGCGAGAGCTCGCCGAAGAACGACAGATAGCGAGGGACCACGAAGGTCTCCATCACCGCCGCATCGGCCGGGCTGAGCGGGCCCGAAGGGAACGTCACGCCCACTCGCGTATCAAACCCGGGGGACCGAACGCAAACGATCCCGCACGGCGGGGTGGAAATGCGGACGGAATGGGCCGGGCGCCTTCTCCCGGTTATGCTCCGCGCATGCAGCCGCTGACCCAGGCGACCGCCCTGATCGCCGCCCTGATCGCGCTCGCGCACGCGGCCGAGCGCGGGCGCCCTCGGGTGGGCCCGGGGCCGGTGCCCGCCCACGCCCTGGGTGCGTCGGCGGCACCGGCGTCGTCGGCGCTGGCCAGCGCGTGCCCCGAGGGCACCCTTCCCGACCAGGGCGTCTGCATCCCGGTGCCCCAGGGCGCCGCGGGCGGCGCCGAGCTCACCGCGGCCGAGAACGCCCACCGCGATCGCAGCGGGGCCTGGCGGTTCTACGAGCAGATCCCGCGGCGGCCCGAGCGGCCTGGCGACTATCGCCGCTACCGCTGGCCGGTGCCGCCGCTGCCCGGGCAGAACCTGGTGGTGAGCGGCTACGATCTCGATCGTCCCGACGTGCAGCAGCGCCGCGGCGCGCACATCAAGGCGGTGGGCCACGGTGGCCTCGATCTGGGGCAGCGGCGCGGCGCCGAGGTGCGCCTGGTGAACCTCGAGCACCAGACCGCCGACGCCGAGGTGCTGTTCGTGGGCGAGGTCTTCGGCAACTCGGTGGTCACGCGGCACTCGGTGCGCGAGGGCGACCGGCTGCGCGAATACGTGATCGTCTACGGCCACCTCGAGGGGGCCGCACCCGGCCTGAGCCGCGGCATGAACGTGCGCGAGGGCGCGCTGCTGGGCTTCGTGGGGGACAGCGGCAGCCCCGGCGATGTGCACCTGCACTTCGAGGTGCGGCGCGTGCGCGACGGCATCAACGTCGCGTCGCTGGCCCCCGGCGAGCTGACCAAGAACGCCCGCACGGTGGCGTGCGACCCCAGAAATGTGATGCCGCTTGCAGCGGAATGAGGGTCACGGCACCAGCTTGTAGCCGTACCCATAGACCGTCAGGATGTGCTCGGGCTTGTCGGGGCGTTTCTCTACCTTGCGGCGCAGCTTGACGATGAAGTTGTCGATGGTGCGGTTGGTGGGGTTGGCCTCGACGCCCCAGATCTTGTTCAAGATCTCTTCCCGGCTGACGGGCTGCCCGGCGCGCTCGTTGAGCAGGCGCAGCAGCTCCACCTCGTAGAAGCTGAGCGGCTCGGCGCTCTTCTTGCCGGCCCGCTGCACGGTGTGCGCCGAGACGTTGACCGTGACCTCGCCCACGCTGAAGGTGTTGTTCTCGATGGGGCGCGCGGTGCGGCGGAACAGGGCCCGGACCCGGGCCACCAGCTCGCCCACGCTGAAGGGCTTGGTCACATAGTCGTCGGCGCCGGCGTCCAGCCCGCGGATCTTGTCCGCCTCTTGGCTCTTGGCGGTCAGCATCAAGATGGGCACGAAGGCGTCCTGCCGGCGCAGGTCTTCGCAGACCTGGTAGCCGTTCATGTCCGGCAGCATCAGATCGAGCAGCACCACGTGGGGGCGCTCGGCCCGGGCCAGCACCAGCCCCTCCTTCCCGGTGGTGGCGGTGACCACGCGGTACCCCTCGAACGAGAGCGCGTCCTTCAGCCCCAGCAAGATGTTGGGCTCGTCGTCGATGACGAGGATGGTCTTCTTCGCCTCCATCCGTTCGCCAGGCATCGTACTCGCCTGGTGGGCGGACTCAACCGCCCGCCGGACCCACAAAACGCCGCCGCGCGGAGAGCCGAGCCCTCCGCGCGGTGACGCAGCCTTCGCCGCTCAGTTCGCGCCGGCGTTGGCCAGCGGCGCGCCCAGGCACGCGATGAACACCGTGGAGCCCGAGGCCGGGGTGTTGTTGCCGCTGAAGATCAGCTGGCGCTTGGGGTTGCAGTTCTCCACCAAGGCGGCGTTGCCGATCTTCTGCGCTTCGTCCACGTAGCACCAGCCATAGTTGTTCGGGTCGGCGCCGGTCTGCTCGCACTTGACGCGGTCCTTCACGAACTCGATCTCGCACATGCAGTACTTCGCGGGGTCGCAGCCGTCGCCCGTGCACTGGCCGGTCTCTTTCAGGCGGTTGATCACCGGCTTGACCAGTGCGGCATCCACGTCCGAGCGGTTCAGGTTGGCGTCGCACGGCCCGCAGCCGCCGGTCGTGGCCTGCACCTCGACGATGGCGCACTGGGGGGTCGCGGCCGGATCGGGCTTGCCGTCGGGCCCGGGCGGGAACGCGATCGGGCGGTTCACGCACTGGCCGGCGAGCACTTCTTTCAGCCGCTCGATGATGGCGGCCACGGCCGGGTTGTAGCCATAGCTGGGGTTGTTCTTGTCACCCGTGATCTTCGGGCAAATGCTGGCCACGATGCTGTTCGTGCCAAAGTCCTTCAGCACCTCCAGGATGCGCGTCCCCGGGAAGGCCTTGGCGTATTCCTGCATCTTGCTGTAGCCGCCGCCGCCCTGACACAGCGGGTTGTTGGCGGTGTAGCCCGTGCCCACGTCGTCACAGTCGCAGCCGCCGCTGGCGGTGGCGCAATCCTTGGCCTGGGGCAGCTTGAAGATGCAGGCGTACTGCAGATCACCCTTCGAGGTCAGCCACTCGTGGCCGTTGATGGCGTTGGCCATGGACGGGGCCGACTCGGGCGCGAGCTGGATGTTCAGCGCGGGGTTGGTGCCCTGGCGCGGGTCGCTCGACTCGATCATCAGGGCGTCGTCGGGCTGATCCTTCAGGTTCCACTTGTCGCACATGCTGACCGGGCGCGGCAGCTTGTCGGTGGTGGGCTTCTCGCAGGTCGGAACCAGCCAATCCCAGCGGCCCGACTCGGTCATCTTGTCCGCCGACAAATAGCTGAGCTTGTTGGGGTCGTTGAGCGTCTCGGCCGTGGCGATGTCTTGCCACGGCACGCCCACGATGCCGGCGGCGTAGACCAGCGCCGGATCGCGCGTGCCGGTCTCGCACACCGATGCGCAGGCGGCGCCGTTCCAGCCGCAGTTGGCGTTGGCCTTGCAGCCCGTTTCGTCGGCGATCAGCGGGCAGCTGTTGTCCTTGGCGTAGAGCGGGTTGCACGCACGATAGTTGCCCTGGTTCGGATCGTCGAACTGGCAGTTGACCGGGCCGTTGGCGTCCCACTGCGGACAGATGCGCGGCTGGGTGAGCGCCTCGACATAGCGCCGGGTGGGGTAGAGGAAGTCGATGCCGAAGCGCTTCTTCTGCTGCCAGCAGCGCAGGTTCGGGTGGTCGTCGGTGTCCGACCAGAAGCCGCTGTTCTGGGTGCACGAAGGATCGCTGCCCAGCGCAGTGCAGCCGGCTGGCGGCGCGCCTTCATTGGTGGCGCACGAGCGGCAGCAGGGGCTGTTCGGATCGGTGTTGCAGATGTCTGTCGAGCGGGGCAGCAAGAACGGCGTGTTGTTCGAGTTGCTGGTCTGCGAGGCGTACCAGTTGTACCCGCCGTCGATGATCGAGCAGTCGTTCTCGTCGGTGAGCATCACGACCGCCACCAGCGAGTCCGGCCGCAAGAAGTCTCGGCGCTGCTGGAGCACCACGGTGTCGACCGCCTCGGGCACGACCACGTCGCCCTGTTTCACCATCTTGGTGGGCGGGGCCGGATCGACCAGGAAGCGGTACCAGGCCTCGAGGGAGGCTTCGTAGCCGCAGCCGTTCTCGCCAGTGGCCTTCACGTGGTTGGTGAAGTTGGCCTCCATCGCGCCCGCGTTGGCCTCGCCCGGCCCGGCGGTGCCCTTGGTGCCGGTCGGGTCCCACCACAGGAAGCCCATGTTGTTGTAGCTCGGCAGGTTCGCGCTGGGGCGCACGGTGCCGATCAGGTGGGCGTTGTCGTACTGCGTGGGGTTCGAGTTCGGACCGCCCTCGGAGCACTGGTCGCCACCGTGGCCGCCCAAGCTGGACGACACGATGCCGATGTGGATGTCGACGACCGCCTTGAACTCGGGCTTTCCGTCCACCACCAGCGGCGTGATCAGCCGGTTGAGCAGCTGCGGCACGGCGTCGGCCAGGATCAGCTGCTTGTCTGCCATCGAGATCGAGTTGTCGATCATGAAGAGCAGGTCGATCTTGTCGACCGTGGTCTGGCGGATGTCCTGCACGAACACGTTGGTGGTGTTCGGCGAGGCCGGGGACACCGGCCGGTCGAGGCAGCCCACGCTGGACGCCGCCACGGCGGAAACCAGGCCAAGGCCAGCCAGGCCCATGCGCACCCAGCGCGTGAGCAGCGAGTCATCCTTCTTCATCGCATCGAGACTCATCGAATTGCTCCTTCAGGACCGGACCGGTGGGATGGGCAGCCCGGTGGGTGAGCCCCCGCGGGGAGGCCCGACCGCCAACCGGCCGAATTTGGCCAGCGCCCGCAGCGTAAGTGCGCGGGACGACTACTGTCAATTGCGGTTTCGGTGCGAGCCCAGACCATCGCCAGGGAGGAAGAGAGCAAGGCCTGTACCGCGACGATCGGCCCGGGTTTTCAGGGCTCGCCGCCCACCGAGCCGTCAACTGGGTTGGCGAGCTCGCCAACCGCCGGGCCCCCCGCTGCGAAATGCTTCCGCAGGGCCGCCAAGGTCTTCGGGCTGACACCGGGCACCGCCAGCAGCGCCGCGTCGCTGGCCTCTCGCACGCCCTGCACCGTGCCGAGCGCGTCCAGCAACGCGCGGCGGGTCTTGGGGCCGACCCCGACAATGCCATCGAGCGCGCTCTCGAAGCGGCGCTTCTTCCCGGTCTGCTTGCGCCCGCGGTTCGAGAAGCGGTGCGCTTCGTCGCGAGCACGCGCCAGCAAGAACAGCTCGGGGCTCTGCGGGCGGAGCGCGATGGGGTTCTTCTGACCGGGCAGGTACACCCGGTCCACCAGCTTGTCGCCCAGAGGGTTCTCGCGCTCTTTGGCCAGGCCGACCACGCAGAGCTCGTGCAAGCCCAGATCCCCCGCCGCGGCCAGCGCCACGGCCAGCTGCCCGCGGCCGCCGTCGACCACCAGCAGATCCGGCAGCTCCCACTCGGTCTTCTCGTCGCCGTCTTCGGCGGCACGCCCGCGCCGGAAGCGCCGCGCCAGGACCTCGTACATGGCGCCGTAGTCGTCGCCGTCGCTCACGCCCTTCACGTGATAGGTGCGATAGCGCTTCTTGTCGGGGGCGCCGTCCCGGAACGACACGATGGCGCCCACCGTGTCTTGCCCGCCCAGGTGCGAGATGTCGACGCACTCGATGCGGCGGGGCACCACCGGCAGCCGCAGCTTTTCCTTGAGCTGCTCCAGGCGCACGTCCATGTCCTCGGCCGAGCGGCGCTTCTCGTCGAAAGCGTGGCGCGCGTTGTCCGCCGCCAGCTCGAGCAGCTGGCGCTTGGCGCCGCGCTCGGGCGCCACGATCTCGACCTTGCGCGCGCGCGCGCCGTCTTCTCGGGCCAGCGCCTGGCGACGCTCGCTCAGCCACTCGGCCACGCCCGCCGAGCCCTCGGGCAAGACCGGCACCACCACCTCGTCGGGGATGAGCCCGGCCGACAGCCCGTCAGCGCCATAGTGCTCGCGCAAGAACGAGCCCACCAGCTCGTCGTCGGGCAACTCGACCTTCTTGTGGCTGAAGCTCGAGGCTTCGATCACCCGACCGCTGCGCACGCAGAGCAGCGAGAGCTCGACCAGATCACCCTCGCGGTACAGGCCGAGCACGTCCTGGTCGCGATCGCTGACCGCCACCACGCGCTGCGCTTCGCGCACCAGCGACACGGCTCGCAGCTGATCGCGATACAGCGCCGCCAGCTCGTATTCCAGGGTGCGCGCCGCCTCGGCCATCCGGGCCTCCAGCTCCCGCGTCAGCTCGTCGTGGCGTGCGTCCAAGAACAGGCTCACCGCCCGTACCTGCTCGGCGTAGCGCCCGCGATCCACCTCGTACACACAGGGCGCCAGGCAACGCTTGATCTGGAACTGCAGGCACGGTCGCGAGCGGCTCTGCAGCTCGCGGTCGGTGCAGGTGCGCAGCTGAAAGTGCTTCTCGATCAGGTTCAGCGTGCGGCGCGCCGCGGTGGCCGAGTGATACGGCCCGAAGTAGCGCGCCTTGTCCGCCGCCGGGCGCCGCACCAGCTCGAGCCGCGGCCAGTCGTGGTCGAGCGACAACCGCAGCGTCAGGAACTCTTTGTCGTCCCGCAGCTTGATGTTGTACCGGGGCCGGTTCTCCTTGATCAGGCTGTTCTCGAGGATGGCGGCTTCTTTCTCGGTACGCGTCACCACGGTGTCGAAGTCGGCCAGGTGCTTCTGCAAGAGCGGGATGAAGCCGCGCGCGTCGCTCTGCCCTTCCTGGAAGTAGCTGCGCACGCGTGCACGCAGGCTCTTGGCCTTGCCGATGTAGAGCACGGCTCCCGCGCCGTCGCGGAAGACGTAGCAACCCGGTCGCGCGGGCAGCGCTTTCAGCTTCAGTGCGACGTTCTCGGGAAGGTTCACGGGCGTGCCGGCCTGGCGGGGTCGTGATATTAGCGCCGCGGCATGCCGCTTTGGCACAAGCTCTCGCTCGATCGCTCTCGCGGCGCGCTGGTCCTCGGCGTGGCGGTGGCGGCCGGGCTGGGGATCGGCTTTCTGCTGGTGCCCCGGGCCCCGACCCCGGGCGATGCGAAAGAGCCGCCCCCCAAGGTGCTGCTCTTGGGCGAGCCGCTGGCTCTGGACGACGAGGCGCCGAAGCGCGCCCTGGACCGGGTGAGGCGCTTCGCGGCCGGCAAGCTGACGCTCGACCTGGGTGACGGCCAGAAGCGCGAGCTGCCATTCGGACGGCTGGGCGCCGAGATCGACAAGGTGCGGCTCTCGCAGCTGGTGCGTGACTGCCGGGACGCCACCAGCCCGCTGCGCATGGCCCGGCGCGGCCGCGCGGGTGACGTGACGCTGCCCGTGCCCATCGTGCTGGACACCGGCGCGGCGGTCGCGGTGCTGCTGCGCCTCAAAGACGAGCTGGACCGCCTCCCGGTGGACGCGCGGCTCGATCTCGAGAAGCGCTCGCTGGTGCCCGAGGTCTCGGGCCGCCTGCTCGACGTGGACGCCACGCTGGCGGCGCTGCGCGCGGCCGTCGCCACCGGTGAAGCCCAGGCCAGCGCGGTGTTCGAGGCGCGCCCGCCCCGGCGCGCCGCCGCCCAGCTGGGGGACGTGAAGTTCGACGCGGTGCTCGGCTGGTTCGAGACCAAGTACAGCCGCGGCGACAAGTACCAGGCGCGCACCTTCAACCTGCGCCTGGCCGCCAGCAAGCTGGACGGCACGGTGCTCTTGCCGGGCGAGGTCTTCGACTTCAACGAGGTGGTCGGCTCGCGCGACGAGGCCAACGGCTACAAGGTGGCGCCGGTGATCGCCGAGGGCGAGCTGGTGGACGGCATCGGCGGCGGCACCTGCCAGATCTCGGGCACGCTGCACGGCGCCGCGTTCTTCGCCGGCCTCGACGTCGTCGAGCGCTACCCGCACACGCGGCCCAGCTCGTACATCAAGATGGGGCTCGACGCGACGGTGGTGTACCCGACCATCAACTTCCGGGTGAAGAACGGCTTCGACTTCCCCGTGGTGCTGCACCAGACGGTGAAGAATGGTGTGGTGCGCGCCGAGGTGCTGGGGCCACGGCGCGTGCGCACCGTGACCCTGATTCGTCGCATCGACAGCGCCATTCCCTATGAAGAAGTCGAGCGGGACGACCCGAACCTGCCCGAAGGGGTGCGCGTGCTGTCGCAGCGCGGGGTGGCCGGCTTCAAGCTGCACCGCTATCGCATCGTGCGCGAGGGCGAGCACGCCGTGCGCGAGCGCTGGAACGACGTCTACCCGCCCACCACTCAGATCGTGAAGGTGGGGCGCGGCGCGATGCCCAAAGACAGCATGGCGCTCAAGCACGACGAGCACCCCGAGTACCTGGCCGACGAGCTCTTGGTGATGACCCAGGGGCTGGACGTGGGCGCGAACGACGGCGAGTCCACCGGCCGCGACGTGTCCGAGAGCCGCGAGCCGGGGCAGTTCGGCGAACCGCGCTGGACAGAGAAGGCCGGGATGCCCTGGTTCGACGAGGCAAGCGGCAAGGCCGAGGCCGGCGACGAGGGGCCGGCGAAGACCGACAAGAAGCCGAAGAAGGCAGAGAAGAAGAAGGGGAAGAAGGGCTGACGGGGTGGGCGGGGCGGGCGTGCCCGCCGAGCGCGCGTCGAGGAGCTCGTTCGCGGCCGTGCAGGCAGCGTCCTGCGGTGCGAAACGGTCGGCGTGTGCGAACGTCATCTTCCACCGGGCGGAGCTCGACCACCGGGCCCAGGCCGAGCAAGCCGTCCAGCAGGTTCGCGTGCGTGGCGTGGGGCCTTGGCCCGAGCCCCTGCTCCGTGCCGCGATCGCCGTGCTCACGCCCTGAAACCGTTCAGGCACACCCCGACAAAAGACAGCCCGAGCCACGCATGCCGACCCGGTGGTGCCCCCCCGCACCCGGCCCGCAGAGAATCGGTCAGGGGCAGGGCGCGCGCTTGCCCGAGTGATCCCCTCGCCGAAATGCTCTAGGCTGCCGGCATGCGTTCTCTCAGCTGGTCTGCCTTGCCCGTCCTGTTCTTGCTCACTGCCTGCGGGGGCGCCGGCGAAGCGAGCATTCCTCCCGTTGCGCCGGTGTTCAAGCCCGTGCCGGAAGAAGGGCTGCGCCAGGAAGAAGAAGAGAGCAAGAGCGCGAAGCCGGCCGCTGGCGCCGCCAAGGACAAGGGCGACAAGGACGACGACGGCGACGACGATGGCGACGACAAGGACACCGCGAAGCCCGACGCGCCGCCGCCGGCGGGCAAGCCCGGTGCCGCTGCGCCCCCTCCGCCGCCGGGTGGCAAGGCGGCTCCGCCCGGTGGCAAGCCCGGCGCAGCTCCGCCTCCGCCGCCGCCCGGTGGCAAGCCCGGCGCAGCTCCGCCCGGCGGCAAGCCCGGCGCAGCTCCGCCTCCGCCGCCGCCCGGTGGCAAGCCCGGCGCAGCTCCGCCCGGCGGCAAGCCCGGCGCAGCTCCGCCTCCACCACCGCCCGGTGGCAAGCCCGGTGCCGCTCCGCCCACGCCGCCGCCCGGTGGCAAGCCCGGCGCCGCTCCGCCTCCACCGCCGCCCGGTGGCAAGCCCGGTGCCGCTCCGCCTCCACCGCCGCCCGGTGGTAAGCCCGGTGCCGCTCCGCCCACGCCGCCGAAGCCTCCGGTGAAGCCCGCGCCGCCGAAGCCGCCCGCAGCGCCGCCGAAGCCGCCGGCTCCGCCCCCCGCAGCACCGCCGCCGGCTGCGCCCAAGAAGTAGCGCATGCGCGCGGTCGTGCTGGAGCGCACCGGAGACGCGAGCGAGCTCCGCCTCCGCGACTGGCCCGATCCCGAGCTGGGTCCCGACGATGCGCTGGTGCGCGTGCACGCGGTCGGCGTGTGCGGGCGCGATCTGATCGATCGGCGAGGCGGCTTTCCGATGATGAAGCTGCCGACCATTCTCGGCCACGAGATCGCGGGCGAGGTCGTGGCCGTGGGCAAACGCGTCACGCTGGTCGCGGTGGGCGATCGCGTGGCCACGCTGCACCGGCCGTGGTGCGGCGATTGCCCGAGCTGCGTGGCAGGTCGCACGCTGGACTGCGAGCAGGCCTGGCAGAGCTTCGGCCACACCATCGATGGCGGCTATGCCGAGCTGGTGGCCGCGCCCGAGCGCGCGCTGGTGAAGATCCCGGAAGGTGTGACCGCCGAGCAGGCAGCGCCCCTCGGGTGCACCGCCGCGGTGGCGCTGCGCGCCCTGCGAGAGAGCGCAAAGCTGGCCCTCGGCGAAACGGTGCTGGTCACCGGGGCCAGCGGCGGGGTGGGCCTGCCCGCGATCCAGCTCGCCAAGGCGGCGGGCGCGCGTGTGATCGCCGTCACGGGCAACGACTCGAAACGGGACGGGCTGCTCGCGGCCGGAGCGGATTCCGTGGTCGTGGCGCGCGACAACCAGTTCGCCGCCGACGTGCGGGCGGTCTCCGACGGCGGCGTGGACGTCGCCCTCGAGCTGACCGGGGCTGCGACCTTCCGCGACGCACAGAAGTGCCTGCGACCCCGCGGGCGGTTGGTGGTGATCGGCAACATCGACCTGGGCAAGGTCAGCGTGGCCCTGGGGCCGTTGATCCTGTACGGGCACACCATCGCGGGCGCGCGCAGCTACACGCGGCACGACCTGGAAGAGTGCTTCCGCCTGCTGCTCCGCGGTCAGCTGCGCCCGCTGATCGCCGACCGGCTCCCCCTGTCCGATGCAAAGTCTGCGCACGAGCGACTCGAGCACCGCACCGTCTCCGGGCGCCTGGTGCTGGTGCCGTCGCTCTGAACGGTTTGCACGCGCGCGTTCCGTGGCATACTTGCGCGATCGTGTGGCGGATCGAGCACCGTTTGTACCTGGGGGATCACGAATCGGGCTTGTCTGCTCTGCTGGGTGAAGAGCACCCCACCGATCCCGAAGGCAGCCCTGCGCCCTTTGCGGGCGTGGTCTCGCTCTGCCCCATGCCGCTCTATCCGGGGGTCGAGCTGCTCTCGCCCACCCGCGACGAGACCGAGTGGTTGCACATGCCGATCATGGACGGCGGCAACGGCGAAACCGAGTTCGAAGACGCCCTGGGTGCCGCCCTGCCCTTCATTCAGCGCCGCATGCTGCACGGCAATGTGCTGGTGCATTGCGCCGCGGGCATGAGCCGCAGCGTGAGCGTGATCGCCGCTCACCTCTGCGAGCTGGGCAGCAGCGTCGAGGCCGCGTTCGAGCACGTGGCGGGGGCCAAGGCCCTGGCCCTGGCCCACCTGGGGTACGCGCCCGAGCTGCTGATCGCACCGGCCTGGGAGTTTCGCAGCGCCCTGCGCCGGCGGTACGGAAACCGGCGCTAACCCGTCAGGAAATCCACGGACTTCCGCGGTTCGGCCCACGGGCCTTGACTCCGGTGGGCCCCCTGACCAATAAGCCGGACCGGAGGGCGAGGTCCCGCGAGACGCAAGGGGCTTCACGACGACCATGAATTCCGTGGAAACTTTTACTCACTCGGAGCCTTCGAACGGCGGTGGCAACGGCGCCGCGAACCGCGCAGTGGACTGGGAAAACCCGCGCGTGGCCGCCATCTTGTCCGCCGCCGCCACCTGCTTTTCTCGCAAGGGGTTCAGCGCCACCACCCTGGCCGAGATCGGCCGAGAGCTGGGGCTCCGCAAGAGCATCGTCCACTACTACTTTGCCAGCAAAAACGCCCTGATTCACGAGGTGCAGAGCTTCACCCAGAAGCGCTACCTCGAGAAGGTGAAGGGGTCGCTGAGCGCCAGCGAAGACGGGTCGAAGCAGCGCATGCTGAGCGCGCTCAACTCGCTCTGGAGCTCGATCCAGGAAAACCGCACCATGGTGGGCCTGAACATCGAGGTCTGGGCCGCCGCCCGGCGCGATCCGGAGCTCCGAAAGCGGGCCGCCACGCTGCAGCACGACGCCCGGACGTTGATCGCCGAAGGCGTGGCCGACGTGCTCAAAATCGACGCCAAAGACTTCCCGCCGATGGAGGCGCTTTCGGTGCTGATCCTGGCCGTGCTCAACGGCCTGGCCGTGGCCCAAGAGCTGGAAGGCGAGAAAGACGCCAAGGCCGAAGAGGCGTACCAGACCTTCCTCTATCTCCTGCGCCTGGGCATGAAGGCGATGGAGAGCCCGGCTCAGAAGAGCTGATCGCCTCGCCGAATTTGAAAACCGCGCGAGCCCGAGGCATCTTCGCCGCTGTGAAGCCCTCGCTCTGGCCCGCCCTCGCCCTCGCGCTCGGCTGCGCGGCGACCGCCGGGGCATTTCCGCTCGCGCCGCGACCGGTGAAGCCCGCGCCGCTGCCCGGCCTGGGCGACAGCCCCTGGGCGAAGCTGGTCGAGGTGCGCCTGCCGGCTCAGACCGATCTGGCGCTGCTGCAGCGCTTCGAGCAGCCACGAGTCGAGCGGCAAGGCGAGTGGCGCACTTTCTACCAGGGGCGCTTTGGTCCGGCGACCTGGACCGCGCCCCCGCAGCTGTCGTGGACGCTGAGCGCGTGGCAGCCCAGTCGGCGCGAGAGCGCCACGTTCGAGCTGGTGATGATCCCCGCGCGCGAGATCGTCACCCCCGAGCTCGGCGGCGCCGAGCTGCTCCCGTCGTGGCGGCTGGAAGCACCGCCGCGCGTCGACGCAGCCTTCGTCAGCGCGTCGACCACGCCGCGCTGCCAGCCGTGGCAGCGACCGTACAGCGTCACGCTGGCGCGCTATGGCGGCGAGCACGACACGTTTCAACTGCTCGAGTGCGACGGCTCGGTCGCCCTGGACGCGCTCGATCGCCTGAGCGTGGCGGCGCGCCCCGCCGGCGCCGAGCGACCCGAGCTGCCGCTGCCGCTCGAGCCCATGGCCGAGAGCGAAGTGCTGGGCGAGTGGGTCCCGAACGTGCGCTTGCTCGATCCGCGCCTGCTCTGGGTCGTCGCCCGGATCTCGGAAGCGTTCCCCGCGCGCGCCATCTACGTGATCAGCGGCTATCGCCGCGACGGGCACGACAGCTTCCACAAGAAGGGGCGCGCCCTGGATCTGTTCGTGATGGGGGTCTCGAACGAGGCGGTGATGAAGCTCTGCCGCAGCCTGAAAGACGTGGGCTGCGGTTTCTACCCGCACAACAAGTTCATCCACGTGGACGTGCGCCCGCCGGGCACCGGCCACGCCGTGTGGATCGACGTCTCGGAGCCGGGGCAGCCGTCGCGTTACGTCGACAGCTGGCCGGGCATCGTCGAGAGCGGCGCGCTTTCCTGGGGCAACGGCGAGTGAGCGGGTTTTCGGCCATCGTCGGGCAGCCCACGGCGGTCGAGACCCTGACCCGCGCGCTGGCCGCCGGGAAGCTGCACCATGCCTACCGCTTCGAAGGGCCGCGCGGGGTGGGCAAAGAGCTGGTCGCGTTCGCGCTGGCGCAGGCCCTGGTGTGCGAGGCACCCACGCCTCTGGCCTGCGAGAAGTGCAGCGCCTGCCAGCGCGCGCTGACCCTGGCCGCGGAAGAGCCCCACGTGCCCACCCACCCCGACGTGGTCTTGATCGGCCGCGGGCTGTACGGCGGGCTGCTCGGCAGCGGGGTGAGCGAAGCCACGGGGATCAGCGTCGAGCAGATCCGCAGGGTGGTGCTGAGCCGTGCGGGCTATCGCCCCCACGAGGGGCGCGCGCTGGTGTTCATCGTGCGCGACGCCGACGAGCTGACGCAACAGGCCGCCAACGCGCTGCTCAAGACCCTGGAAGAGCCGGCCGATCGCACCCACTTCATCTTGCTCACCAGCCGCCCGCGGCGCCTGCTCGACACGGTGCGTTCCCGCACGCTGGCGGTGCGCTTCGGCCCGCTCTCGGACGAGATCGTGGCGCGCCTGCTCACGGCCCGCGGCCTCAGCCCCGAGGTCGCGCCGCTGGCCCACGGCAGCGCGGAGCTGGCCTTCGAGCTGGCCGATCCCGAGGCGATGCGCGAGCGCCACGACTTCCTGGCAGCGGCCCGCGCGGCGCTCGACGCGCCCGATCTGGCCGAGGCCATCGCGCTCGGCCAGCAGCGGGCCGAGGGTCGCGACGCGGTCCGCGAGCAGCTGGGCTTCTTCGCGCAAGCCCTGGCCGACGACGCGCGCGGCGCCATCGAGACCGATCCGGCCAGCGCCGAGCGCAACGCGCACCGGCACGCCGTGGTGCTGGCCACCCTGGCCGAGATCGAGCGCAACGTGCAGCCAGCGCTGGCGCTCGAGGCCATGGTCGCGCGGCTGCGCCGCGCCTGACGCCTATTCCAGGGTCTTCGCGCCGCCGCCCCAGCGCACCACGTCCGAGGTGTGGACCGCGCGCCCCTGCCACACGCGACTGTGTCCGCCGTGACCCAGCACCCAGAGCGCGTCGTTCTCGAGCCCGCGGTACTCCGAGAGCAGGCCCTCGTTCCAGGGCAGCGGCGCAGACTTCCCCACGGGCGCTACCAACACCCGCAACCGCCGCACCCGCTCGAAGCGCACGCCGCCCGCTTCGAGGCTGGTCGGCGGCTCGGCCGGCAGCGGGATCGCGGCGTCGTTCAGCAGGTAGAGCGTGCTGACCGGTGGGGGCAAGACGAGCAGCGTGGCCTCGCGCGCCTGGAACAGCGCCGCCACCGGATCCTGGCCCTCGGACAGGAGCCACGCCTCTTCCAACCAGAGCTCGCGGCCGAGCACTTCCATCACGTCGCCCAGCTCGATCTCGAACCCCGCGCGGGCCAGCGGGGACGGAGCCGCGGGCGCAGACGGCGGCGGCGGCGGCGGCAGCGGCGGCGCGGGCGCGCGCTTCTTCACCGCGTAGCGCGTGGCCAGGCCGGCCACCAGCGCGCCGCCCCCCACCACCAGCGCGGTGAGGATCAGGCTCACGCCGCGCCTCCGAGCCGCGCGTGCAGCTCCCGCGCGCGCGCGGTCACGGCGTCGAGCGACTCGCCCGCGCGCGGCAAGAGCGCGCCGATCACCGCGCCCATGTCGGCGTGCTCTGCCACCAACGGGGCCCGCTCGAGATCGATGCCGCCGATGGCCACCAGTGGCACGGCGCCCACCTTCGCCCGGGCGCGCGCCAGCCCGTCGACGCCCACCACCGGATCGGGGTTCTCTTTCGACCCGGTGGGGAACACGGGCCCGAAGGCCAGGTAGTCGGGCCGGCTGGCAAGGGCCGCCTCGAGCTCGCGGGAGTCGTGCGTCGAGACCCCGACCTTCAAGTCGGGGAACGCCGCGCGCACGTCGGTCACCGCGAGATCGGTCTTACCCACGTGGACGCCGTCGCAGCGGGCGAGCAATGCCAGATCGGGGCGGTCGTTGGCGAACAGCAGGGCGCCCGCGTCACGGCACAGCGGCGACAGTGCGCGCAACAGTGCCAGGGTCTGGCCCGCGCCCAGTGCCTTGGCCCGAAGCTGCACCGCCGCAGGCCCCGCGGCGAGCACCGCCCGGGCGAAAGCCAGCACGTCCACGCCCAGCGCTCCCAGGCTGCCGTGATCCACGATCGCATAAAGTCCGCGCATGTACCGGGCGCAGCATAGCGTGGGTTGGCGGCGCCTCGCGGCTTTGGTAACCCATCGACCATGATCCTCCGCGCTTCGCTCTGGTGCTCGGCCGTGCTCGTGGCCGCCGGCGTGGCCGCGGCGGAAGAGAAGGGCGCCCCCGCCGACGGCCCGCCGGCCGTGCCCAACCTGACGCTGCGGGTGAGCGAGCGCGGGCCCTCGCGCCCCTGGTCGCTGAGCATCGCCAACCACGGCAACACCCCCGCGGTGCTGGCCGCCGATCCGCGCCTCTTGCGTCTCGAGATCTTGGCGCCCGGCAAGAAGAAGCCCGAGACCTGCGCGCTGCCCTCCGAGCTGTTCCCCGCGCGTGCCGACAAGCGCACGCTGCTGGTGCTCGAGCCCGGCGAGGGCGTCGAGCAGCACTTCGATCCGCGGCTCTATTGCTTCGCCGCCGGCGGCCAATGGCAGCTCGTGCCCGGCGCCCTGGTCACTCCTCGCTTTGGTTGGCCCGAGAAGAAGAAGCCCCCGGTCTGGCGCGCGGGCAAGAAGGTCGAGCAGACGCCGAAGCAAGAAGCGCCTTTCGCGGTGCTGGCCGCTCCCACCCCGGGCAGCGCCAAGGCCGACGACGACCATGGCTTGAAAGAGCTCAGGGCCGAGCCCTTCGCGCTCAAGAGCGACTATCAAGAGTGGTCACGCACCCGTATCGAGGCCGACCGAAAGGCGAGCGAAGAGAGCCCACTGGTGCTCAAGATGGTGCAGGGCTC
This sequence comes from Polyangiaceae bacterium, assembly GCA_023150915.1. GTDB lineage: Bacteria > Myxococcota_A > Polyangia > Polyangiales > Polyangiaceae > JADJKB01. The sequence goes on along the minus strand of JAKLKA010000062.1, from coordinate 4,837 downwards.
CGACGCCCACGCCGAGCGCGCGGCCACCGTGCAGCTCACCGTGCAGAACCGCAGCAAGCACGCGCAGACGGTCTACTTCCGCCGCGAGCTGGTGAAGTTCGAGGTGATGCGCCCCGACGGCCTGGTGAGCTGCGATCCGCAGCCGGACACGCGCTCGCCCGACCGCCAGGCGTTCACCCGCCTGGGCCCGGGCGGCTCGATCTCGGTGGTGAGCCGCCTGATCGAGCTCTGCCCCACCGGCACCTTCGGCAGCCCGGGCCTCTACCTGGTGCACGCCCGCTACGACGCCACCGAGACCGGCACCGAGTGGAACATCGATGCCTTCGTGGGCCGCGTGGTGTCGCGCTCGCCCGCCACGGTGCGCATCCGCACCGGCGAGCAGCCCTTCTTGCAGAGGCGCTCGCTGCACCTGGTCAAGGTTTCGCAGAAGAAGCCGTGAGCCCGAGGCGGCGTCACGGGCAGAGCAGGGTCTTCACCGGCGCCGGCGTGCACTTCTGGGAGCCGCAGACTTCGCTTCCCGGCGTGCCGTCGCCCAGCGCGCTGGAAAGTCCCCAGCACCAGACCGTCCCGTCGGCCTTGCGCGCGCAGCTGGTGCCGTAGCCCGGCTCGGCCTCGGCCACGGTCGTTCCGAGCGACGTCACTTGCGCGGGTGACGTCTTCTTGTCGTAAGTGCCGTCGCCCAGCTGACCGAAGTTGTTGTCGCCCCAGCACCACAGCGTTCCGTCCTGCTTGCGCGCGCAGGTGTGGGACGCGCCGGCGCTCACCTCGACCACGGAAGCACCGAGCGCGGTCACGGGCACCGGGGCGGCGCTGGCGGTGCTCGATCCGTCCCCGAGCTGGCCGAAGGCGTTGTCGCCCCAGCACCACACCGTTCCGTTCGTCTTGCGTACGCAGGTGTGCGCGGCCCCCGCAGTCACTTCGGCCGTCTCGGTGCCGAGGGCGGTCAGCTCCACCGGCCCCGAGCTCAGCGAGCCGCCCCCGGGGCCGATCTGGCCGTGGTCGTTGTTGCCCCAGCACCACAGCGTCGCGTCGGTCTTGCGCGCGCAGGTGTGCGCGCCGCCTGCAGCCAGCTGGGCCACGGTTCCCAGCGCCTTCACCTGCACCGGCGTGGGTTTGTTCACCAGGGTCCCGTCACCGATCTGACCCGCGTCGTTCAATCCCCAGCACCACGCCGTGCCGTCGGCCTTGCGCGCGCAGCTGTGCATCGTGCCCGCGGTCAAATTGGCCACGGCTCCCAGGTCCTTCACCGCTGCCGGCGCGGTCTTCTTGACCGAAGTACCGTCGCCGAGCTGACCGAAGTCGTTGAGGCCCCAGCACCACGCGCTGCCGTCGCCCTTGCGCGCGCAGGTGTGATAGCCCCCGGTGGCCAGCTCGGCCACGGCGGTGCCCAACGCCTGAACCTGCGCGGGGGCCTTCTTGTCGGCCGTGCCCCCGTCGCCGATCTGGCCGTAGTTGTTCATCCCCCAGCACCACAGCGTTCCGTCGCCCTTCCGCGCGCACGCGTGGTGATCGCCCAGATCGAGCTCCACGGCGCACGCGCCAGCTCCGCCGGCGCCTCCCGTGGCGCTGCCCCCGGTGCCGCCGCCCCCGCTGCCGCCGCCCCCGGTGCCCGCGCCCCCGGTGCCGCCGCCCCCGGTGGCCGCGCCCCCGGTGCCCCCTCCCCCGGTGCCCCCGGTGCCGCGGCCTGCGGCCCCGCCGGTGGCACCGCCGCCCGCGCCGCCCGACGACACGACGAGCTCGCCCTCCTCGTTGCCCAACAGGGCGTTGCAACCGCTCAGGGCCGCCAGCATCGCGATCGAAAACGTGACGACTCGCATCACCAGTTGGCCTCCGCTCCCACTCCAGCAAACCCGACCCCGATGCGCGGCATCAGGCGCGCCCGGGCGCGCCCCGGCTGGGGTGCCGTCAGGTAGAGCACCACGCCCGCCGCCGTGGCGACGCCGCCCGCCACGAAGGCGATGGTCGAGATCGTGCCGGCGCTCTGGGCGTCGTGCCGCAGATCGACCCCGGTCTGATCGCGACAGGCGCTTCCGTCGCAGTGCTCGTCGGCGTCCTTCTTCTTGGACATCGCCCGGAGCCCGAAATACCCACCGACGCCCAGCCCGACGACTCCCACCCCTGCGACCACCAGGCCCGCAGTTCGTAGTCCTCCGCTCGACCCCGCTGACACTCCGGCATCCTCTTCGGGAGGCACCGCAGACGTGTCGGAAGCGGGCGAATCGCTGCTGGGGAGCACGCCGAGCTCGGCGTCGATGGTCTGTCCGGGCTGGTCCGCGGTCACGGTGCGCTGCCAGGGCCGCTTGCCCGGCGCGCTCGCCTCGATGGGGATCGGGCCCGGATCCACGGGCACCGCGCTTCCCCATTCGGCGCGGCTGACCGGATCGCCGCCGCGACGGATCACCAGGCCCGGGGTCTTGGCCAGGTCGGCCGACACGACCAATCGCAGCTTGGTGAGCTTGGGCGTGAGCGCGGCCAGGTGCTCTTCGGCAACCTTCGAGCGATCGTCGCGCCGGTCGCGCTTGGCCGCGCTGAGCGCCTCGTTGAACGTGACCCAGGCCGAGGCCGTCTTGCCTTGCTTCTCGTAGCAGAGGGCAAGATGAATCAGCGTGCCGCCGCCCGGATCCAGCCGCTGGCTCTCTGCCAGCTTCGGGCAGGCGTCCGCGAAGTTGCCGGCGTCCATCAGGGCGCGCGCTTCGTCGAACAGGGTCTGCGCCGCGGCGCTGGGCTGCGCGGCGCAGATCGCCGGAAAGGCCGGGACACAACCGGCGACGAGCAAGACGAGGAGACGTCGACGCATGGCTACTTCCGATCGGTGGGAACCGGGCTATGTGCAGGGGGTGTCGGCGCCGAGGCCGCAGGCGACTTGGCCACGTCGCGCGGCTTGGCCGCAGCGTCAGCCCGCGTCTTCGGCGCAGGGGCTCGGGTCGCGCCGGCATCGGCATCGGCATCGGCCCGCGGGGTTTCGGTGGCAACGCTGGGCAAGATGGCCGGCGCGTCGACCGCGGACGGAGCGGGCGACGCGCCGGCGCCTGCGTTCGGAGTGGGCGGCGCTTCAGTGGGGCTCCCCGCCCCGGCGCGGCTCCACAGCCCGATCCCCACCGCCGCGCCGATCAACGCGAGCGCCACCGTCGCGGCGGCAACGCGCGCGGTCGGAAACGCGCGGGTCGCAGCTCCAGTCCGCCCCCACGAGCCCTGGGTGACGCTCTCTGCACCGACCGCGACGGCCGGCTCCGAGGCTTGTGGCGGTCGCGCACCGTCCGACGCGCCGAGCACGCGTGCGATGCGGCTCACCGAGCCACGGCGCTCGACCGACGCGAACGGCGCGAGCGCGTCAGCCAACTCGGCCACGTTCTGGAATCGGCAGGCCGGATCCTTCTCCAGGCAGCGCGCGATCGCAGCCTCGAGGGCCGCCGGTGCGTCGGGGCGATCGGCGCGCAGCGCGCGGGGGGCGTGCTGGGTGACCTGCACCACCAGCTGCGGCATGGTCTCTGCTTCGAAGGGCGTCTTGCCGGTCGTGAGCTCGTGCAAGATCACACCCAGCGCCCAGATGTCAGAGCGCACGTCAGCGTCGCGGGCGCTCACCATCTGCTCTGGCGACATGTAGAGCGGCGAGCCCATCATCGCCGAGGTCCGAGTCATCGCGCCATCCACGGTCGTGACGGACTTCGAGATCCCGAAGTCGAGCACCTTGATGCACGACGAACCGTCAGCGCGGTGCGAAAGGAACAGGTTGTGTGGCTTCAGATCGCGATGCACGATCCGCGCGGCGTGCGCCTCGGCCAGGGCCTCGCAGGCTTGAAGCACGTAGTCCACCGCCAGCCCGGGCTCGAGCGGGCCGCGCTCACCGAGCAGCGCCGACAGGTCGCGCCCTTCCAGGTACTCCATGACCAGGAACGGGGCGCCGCTGTCCATGGTCCCCACATCGAAGACGCGGGTGACGTGCTCGCTCTTGATCTTGGCGGCGGCGCGCGCCTCTCGAAGGAAGCGCGCCACCACCTCGGGGCTCTCGGCGGCCTCGGGCAGCAAGAACTTGAGCGCCACGCGCTCGTCGAGCTGGCGATGATGCGCCGCCACGACCACCCCCATGCCGCCCATGCCCAGGACCTTCTCGACCACGTATTTGCCGAGCAGCACGTCGCCTTCGCGCGGCGTGGTCATGGCCGCACGCCCCGGCCAGCCCGGCCTCGCGGCGCCAGGCGGATCGCGAGCGCCTGCAAGCAGTGCAGGCGCCCGCGAGCAGAGCCCTGGGTTCTCAGTTCCAACCGCAACCGGACTGGGTTTCGCAGGCGGACTGGCTGCTGAACGTGGTGCAGGCGGCGGCCGTGCCGGCGCAGAGCGGAGTCCAGCTGCAGCCTGCGGTTGCGCAGAGGGGATCGAGCTTGTAGGTCGAGCACGCATTCGGCGTGCCGGTGCACTTGCTCGTGGACCAGTTGTAGGCGCAGCCGACCTGCGTGCACAGGGTGTAGTCGTTGTAGCTCCCGCACGTCTTCGGCGTGCCCGAGCAACCCGAGTTCGCCTGAGTGCTGCAGCCGACCTGCGCAGCACAGGCGCCCGAGGTCAGGAGGGTATCGCACGCAGCTGCAGTCCCCTTGCAGCTCTTGCTGGTCCCTCCGCCGGTGCCACCGGCACCGCCCGTCGCGGTTCCGCCGCTGCCGCCCGTCGCGGTTCCGCCGCTGCCGCCCGTCGCGGTTCCGCCGCTGCCGCCCGTCGCGGTTCCGCCGCTGCCGCCCGTGCCGCCGGGTGCAGTCCCGCCGGTGCCACCCGCTCCGCCAGTGCCGCCGGTTGCAGTCCCGCCGCTGCCACCCGCTCCGCCAGTGCCACCGGTGGCGGACCCGCC
>JAKLKA010000257.1 GCA_023150915.1 Polyangiaceae bacterium | reverse complement strand
GCCCGAGCCGCCGCTGCCGCCCGAGCCGCCCGAGCTACCGCTGCCGCCGAGACCACCGCCGACGCCACCACTGCCACCGCCGCCCGACAGGCCCCCCGAGCCGGCAGCGCCGCCGCTGCCCGCAGCACCGCCGCTGCCGCCGTCCTTCCCGCCGCTGCCACCGGTCTTGCCCTCGGGCACGCAGGTGTCGGTCACCCCATCGCAGACGTACCCCGCGGCGCAGGGGCACTTCTTCCCCTCGAGGTTGACCGCATCGACGGTACACCCGGCACCGAGGAGCCATGCCACACCCGCACCGAGCCCAGCGACCACGAAGCGACCCAAACGGACCTCCAAGAACACAGTCAGAAACCATAGCGGTTTTACCCGCAGGCTCAACCCTCGGCTGGTGGACACCCGGGTCCTGCGCTAGAAGCCGGCCGTCCCGAGCCCCCGTAGCTCAGGGGATAGAGCAACGGTTTCCTAAACCGTGGGTCGTACGTTCGAATCGTATCGGGGGCGCTGAGCAATTCCGACGCCTTGCATTCCATCGGCGAAGCAACGCACGAGGTCTCGGGGGCCATCGCGGGGCCATTCGCCCCGGGAACGCCCCCGGACGCGTCATCGGCGGGTCGTGCTGGCGGCTCCCGCCGAAGCTCGATCCGGCAGACCGCCTCGTAAAGGCGGGCCAGGTCGGCGGCGGTGTAGTGCCTGCCGGTAACGGACTTGGCCGCGTGGCCCATCAAGCGCCCGATGACGGATTCTTCGACGCCCGCCTCGTGGAGCCACGTCGCGAACGACCGGCGCATGCTCTTCGCGGTGATTGGGTGGCCATTTCGGACGGTCGCACAGCCGACCAGCTCCAAGGCAGCGCGAAGGTCATCCGCCGCGCCGTGCCAGTACCGGGGGATCGGCGTCCTGACACCCGCTCGAACTTCTACGGCGGCGAATAGTGGGTCTCCAGCCTCCGGTTGGCGCCCGAAGCGCTCGACCCATCGCGCGGTGTGGCTGCGGAGTGCGGTCACCACAAGCGGATGCAGCGGCACTAAACGAACTCGGGAGGGGCGCTTGGTCGGCCCGTACTTTCCGGTCTGCGTGAAGCATCGCTCCACACGGACCGTGGGCACGCTGCCGTCGAGATCGAGATGCTCGAACGACAGGCCGGAGATCTCGGCGATATCGAGCGCGGTGAGAAGACCAACTGTGCAGCGAGTCCGGAGCTCGATGCCAACGAGGGTGGAATTCAGCAGCAGCGCCGCCGAGTCGCGCTCAATGAAGATCACCTCGCCGTTTGCCAGCGTTACCGCGCGCGGGACCTTGACCGCCGGGTGTCGCATCGGGTTCATGCTGAGATGCACCCAACCCTCGGCTATCGCGTCATCAAGTAGTTTGGACAACGTCGCGCAGACGTTCCGCACGCGGAAGTTGGACAGCTTTGTGCCCTCGATCACGATGCGAGTCTTCTTCCTGCCGGCCCGCGTGCGAGGTTGTTCGCGGAGGTCGGCAACAAAATGACGAAGGCGCGTGGGCTCCGCGCCGAGCAGCGAGACACGTACGTCGCCGAGCGCGGGGAGAATGCGATGCTGCAGGTGCTCGACATTGGCCGAGACGGTGGCCGAAGCGACATCGCCGCGTGCTGCCTCAGCCCGGCGCAGGGCGATCCACCTCTCGGTGATATCCCTGACCGTCGGGTCTTGCGAACTCTTGGGCGCAATGAGCTGGAGCTCGCCGCCCACGAGTTCGCCCGCGACCTGCAGAAAGTGGTCGAGCGCAGTCGGGCTCGCGCTCGCGACGAGCTCTGCGATCTTGCGTGCTCGGGGGTCATCGATGACGCCATTCCGACGGAACTGCGCTGCCATGCCCGCGAGCACGTTCGCGCGCTCCTTCGCCGCTGCGCGATCAGACGCGTGCGGGAGCGGAAACGTGTGCCGGTCCCTGCCGCCCCGCCACGTAACGCGGGCCGCGTAGCCGTCCGCGGTGTGTCTGACCTCGCCGGTCGGGTCAGTGGCCATGGCTCGCTCTGTTCGTGCGTGTCGAGCCAATCATGCGGCGGATCTGCTCGACTGGGTCGATGTCTGCAGCACGCTTCGCCAGCGGTGGCGTCGGTTTCGCTGCCAGCGCCGCCCGGAATGCCTCGATGTCCACGATGCGCTTCTTGCCTGTGCCACCGACCGGCACGCCGAGTCTCTGCGCCTCCGCCGTGACCCATCGCCAATCCTGCCCCGTCACCGCCTTGGCATTACCGGGTGTGATGAACTCGGCACGCGTGGCGGGCGAGAGATGGCGCGCTACTTCATCGGCGATCTCGGCCGGGGCGGGCGGCAAAGCGGGCACCCGCGCCGCTCCCACGGAGAGAGCCGCCGCCCCGAGCTCCGCGTGAAATTTGGTCAGCTCGTGCTGCAGGTATGCCGCCCGCCACCGCAACCCCGACGGCGACGCACGCCATTCCGCTTGGCGGCGCATGCTCTGCTCGTCGAACGTCATGGAGTAGGGGAACGGGTGGTCTTCGGGCAATGGCGGCGCGGTCATGATTCCTCCTCGGTCCGAGTCGCGGTGTTGCTCGCAGTCGGGCGTCGGTTCTCCGCGAAATTGTGCTCCGGGGCGCTGCGGATGGACAGGCGGAAATCGTGACGCGCCGCGTCCATCGGGGGCGGCCCGCCCAGGCTCATGCCCGGGCGGGCTCGGCGAGGCTCAGGGGGTCTCCCCACGTTCGAGCTCCTGCTCCTGCTTCATCAGCTCGATGTCGCGGGGGCCGACGCCGAGCCAGCAGCTACGGCAGTACCTGCCGACGCCACTGGCGTAGTCGGTGTTGTCGGCCGGCGGGGGGGCCGCGGGGTCGTAAGGTTGGTTGCATTGGATGCAGGTCATTGGTTGCTCCTGTCATGGTGGGGTTGGAGGTGATGGTGGGGTTTTCACAACTGGCCTTGGGGAAGTCGTCATAGAGGATCGGGATTGCGTACTCAGGCAGAGGGAGGTGAATCTGCACCTCCACCGCCTCCAAGCCCTCCCGCGCGGACAACCCATCGCGCAGTCCCGGCGTGGCCGCCCTCGGTGTCGATGTAGGCGCCGCCGACGACCCGGCGTTTGAACCGCCGCAGGCGCGCCGCGAGGCGCTGCTCACTCGGGGGCTTCCCGGGGATGGGGGGCACGAGGTACTCGAGCGCAATCCTGAGCTCGTCGAAGCCGTCCGGCGCCATCCGGCCGAAGGCCTCCTCGACCGAGGCGGGCGGGGGCCACTTCGAGGGGTAGAGTTTCTGCACCGCGTCCTTGATCGTGATCCCGCTCGGCGCGAGGCGCGGCCAGTCCTTGATGATTGTCGTCAGCGCCTCTTTCTCCGGATCTGCATTGATGGTGGTCGCACGCGCAAGTAGCGGACTGGTGCCGCCGGCCCAGACGATGGCCGCGGCCACGACCTTGGTCCACTCCTCGAACGAGCCCCACGGCTTCAGGTTGCTCATCGGATTGCCTGCGAGAGCGTGAGCACGAGCCAGAGTCAGAGCGGCGACGACCAGCCGCGGCCGATTCTCCTGACACCACGCGAGCAAGTCCGGATGTAGCAACGTCTCGCGGGGGCGATCCTCCGGAGACTCCAGGGGGCTCTCGAGTCTGATGATGAGCGCCCGCCGCGAAGTATCGCCGACGACAGAGACGTTGTTGCCAGTCGCGAACACGACTGCGAGCCACGGCAATGACGGGACCTCAGATTTCCCCAGCACGCGGAGCTCCACGGTGTCCAGGGCCGTGAGCACGCGTTCGAGCGGCCCCCCGGTGTAGGGCGTCGTCAGGTTGTCGAAGACGATGAGCCGCGCGCCACGAAGTGCATAGGCGCCGAGGATCTTCTCGAGCTCCTCCTCCCTCGCGGGCCAGGACATCTTCGCTGCGGGGCGGCCCGTGGCGATGATGCTCACGACGTCGGTCTGCAGGCCCTTGCCTGAGCCGGCAGTGTTGGCGTCGTGTAAGCCCCTTACAGGCGGCCTGATGGTGTGCTCGGCCGCGCGCGCGCAGACTGCTGGCCATGTCGGGCACGGTCGCGACAGCGCAAGCGCCAGGATGCGGGGCACCGAGCCTACTCGACGCGTTGCTGTCGGGCTTGCG
>JAKLKA010000256.1 GCA_023150915.1 Polyangiaceae bacterium | reverse complement strand
AGGCACCGAGACCGTACCCTTCTTGGGATCGACCACCACGCCGTTGGCCTTGGTGGTGCCGTCGCGTCCGGTCGTCACGCTGTCGCCACCCGCGCGCTTGGCGGTGATCGCACCGGCGTCGTTGACTTGGACCTTCCCCAAGTCGTTGGACGCGATGGTCTTGCCGCCGCCCGTGGGGCCTGCGGCACCCGAGGGCGCAGCGGCTGCCACCGGCGCAGTCTCGGCCGGGGCGGCGGGTGCCGCGGCTCCCGGCGCTGCGGCGCCGACGGGTGCGCTCTCGGCGGCGACGGTCGTGCTCGGTGCAGCCCGAGTCGCGCCGTCGTCGCTCTTGCTGCAGGTGCAGCCCACCGCCCAGAGCAGGCTCACCATCGAGATCAGGGTCGTCTTCTTCATTCCTCTTCTCCGTGTTCGGAGGCTACACCAGCAACCCGCGTGCCGCGCCGGATCCGCGGGCTTTCGGGCGGGTCGCCGGCAGGGCCCGGGCCACCATGGAGGGCTCGCGCCCGCCGCGCTACCCTGCACTTCCAATGCAGCCTCCGCCCGTCGTCGCAGAGCTCGGATGGTCGGCGCTCTCTCCCATCACCGCCAAGAGCGGGCGCTCGTGGGTACACGGTCAAGAAGGCGACCAGCGCATGCGTGTCGCCTACTTCCGGCGCGACGACGGCGCCCTGGTCGGGCGCGTGTGGTTCGGACCGTGGTGCGAGGGCCCACCGGGCCATGCCCACGGCGGCAGCATGGCTTCGGTGCTCGACGACGCCATCGGCAAGGTCGGCTGGTTGAACGGCCACCGAGTGGTCGCTGCCAAGATCGAGGTCAGCTTTCGGCGCATGCTGCCCATCGGGAGCGACGTCTTGATCGAGGCCTTCATCGATCGCGTCGAGGGGCGCAAGGTGCACACCCGTGGCCACCTGCTCGACGCCGAGGGCAAGCCCTACGCCCAGGCCACCGGTTTGTTCATCGAGCTCGGGGAAGGCGGGCTGCCCGCGTGAAGCTTTGCGCGAGCTCGCTGGCTGCTCTCGCGCTGGCTGCCGGCTGCAACGGGACGCCGCCGCCGGGTCCGTCACCGCAGGCGGATGCGCTTCCCGAGATCGAGCTGGTGTCCGGAGGGCAGCGCGTCGCCGTCGACGCCGTGGCGGCCCGCGCGCTCTCGGAGCGCGTGCGTGCGGCGATCGCCGGCTGCAACTTCAGCTCCGAGACGCGCCCCGAGATCTTCCCCGAGCCGCCGGCCGAGGTCTGGAAGCGTCGCGAGGCAAGCTCGCATCTTCGATTGCGGCACGCCGCCGACCAGACCGTGGACACGCACTTCGGAAAGCTGCTCTACCGCGAGCTGTTGCTCTCGGTGGGGCAGGACTTCGGTCCCGAGCCCGCCCTGGCCAAGACGCCCGCGGGCGTGATCGGTCTGAAGAAGTGCGGCTACGACGACCGGTTTCTCGGCTGCGACTCGCGGCTGGCTCGGTTGTTTCCTCCGCCAGCCGCTTGTCCGCCCGGGTTCTGAGCGCCGCTCACTTCTGAACGCAGTACTTCCCCGAGGCGTTGCCCACCTCTTCGCAGTCCCAGAAGCTGGGGCAGTCGGCGAAGCTCTCGCATGTCTTCGAGCAATAGCCCCAGGTGGCCGAGCCCTTGAACAGGCAGACCTGCGTCTTGCAGCCGTCGTCGTTCTTGCACTCGCCGCCCACGTCGTTGCCGCCGCCGCCGCCGCCGCCCGCGTTCCCCGAGCCGCCGCCACCGCCATTGCCGCCGCCGCCGCCGTTGCCGCCATTGCCGCCGCCGCCGACCCAGCCGCCGGCGTCTTTACAGGCGTCGGTGCAGGTGGCCGCTTCGGACGCGCAGCAGCCGTTGTCGCAGAACGAGGCGTTGACGATGCTGTCGTCTGCGCACTCGCAGGGGATGGACGGGCAGCCGCTGCCGCACGCCACGCAGGTGTTCCCCCCGCCGCCGCCATTGCCGCCGCCGCCGGCGTTTCCAGAGCCCCCGCCGCCGCCGTTGCTGCCGTTGCCGGCCCCCGCCGCGGCGCCGGCCCCGCCGCCACCTCCGGCCCCCGAAGAACACGCCGCGGCAAACGATGCGACCAAGAACGATGTGATCAAGCCAATCCGGTTCATGAGAGTTTTCTCTCCTTCCGGGGCATGGACGCGTCGCCCATCCGAATGTCGCAAAGATTTTTCTAGGCGCCCTGGTCGCGCAAGATGCGGGTCACGCTGGCGTCCAGCTGGCTGCCGATCAGGCGCAAGACACTGTCGATTTCGGGCGCCGGGAGCCTCAGCCGGCGGCCCAGCTCGGCCGCGGTGTGGTCGAACAGATCCTCGCGGGCCCGCGCGAGCCAGCGCGCCGCCGTGGCGCGGTGCGTGCCATACAGGGCGGCGATGGCGTCGATCCCCAGATCGTCGAGCAACTGGTGGCGCAAGAGGTTGCGCTGGCGCGGCGCGAGCCGAGAGAGGGCGGTCTCGAAGGCGGCCTTGAACTCGACCCCGTAGCGAGCACGCAGCGAAGCCAGCTCCGGGTCGCCGACCTCTGCCACCCGATCGAGCCCGTGGTCGTCGTGCAGGGGGCTGTTACCAGCGCGGCGGCTCAGCGCCACGATCTCGCGGGCCGCCAGCACCCGCACGAACCCCCGCAGGCTTCCGCGCCCCGCATACTGCGCGAGCTTCGGCGGCCGCTCCCCGGTTCCGAAGAGCAGCTGAGCCCGCACGTTCTGGAGCACGTCGTCCAGGTTCACACTGCCCAGCTCGAACCGCGCAAGGGCCAGCTTGGAACCGCGAATGCACTGCTCGTCGAGTCGCTCGACGGCGTGGGGGACGGCGGCCAGCGCCGCGGTTGCGAGCCAGAGGTCGGCGGCCGGAAGGGCCTCGAGGGCCGCGGCCGGATCTTCGGCCGTGGCGACGGACGCGGCGACCGCCGCTGCGAACGAGTCGGGCGCCAGGTCGAGCCCGGGGTGTGCGGAGCGGGCTTCGGTCAGCAGCGCCTCGAAGGCCGCTGCGAGCCGATCGGGGGCGCTGGGAAGCGCGGCGAGCGATGCCGGCAAAGCGGCCATGAGCGCACCGTAACACCCCTCGCCCGATCGCCAATTCCTTCGGGAAATTTGCGATGGCCCGCCGTGGCCGGGGCGGCGTGCTATGCCGCCTCGGCTTCGATGGGACCTTTGGGGCGACAGCCGGGCGAGGTGATCGCCGAGAAGTTCCGCCTCGACCGCCCGATCGGCTCGGGCGGAATGGGCGCCGTGTGGCGCGCCGACCACCTGGTGACTCGTCGGCCGGTGGCGCTCAAGTTCCTCCACCCCAGCCGACACTTCGATCCCGGCGCGCGCGCACGACTGCTGCGCGAGGCGCGCGCGGCGGGGGCCGTGGAGCATCCGGCGGTGGTCGCGATCCACGACGTGGTCGAGGTCGATGGTGCGCCGGTCTTGGTGATGGACTGGCTCGAGGGCGAGTCGCTTCGCGAGCGCCTGGACCGGGACCACCGCCTGACCCCGCGCACGGCGGCGACCGTCGCCCGCGTGGTGCTCTCGGCCCTGGTGGTCGCGCACGCGCGCGGCATCGTGCATCGCGACCTCAAGCCCGAGAACATCTTCTTGTCCCACGGCGATCCCGCCCAGACGCGCCTCTTGGACTTCGGCGTCGCCAAGATCGCCCGGACCGACGGCCTGCAGGGGCTGTCGACCGAGACCGGCGCGGTGCTCGGCACTCCGCACTACATGGCACCGGAGCAGGCGTTCGGCGAGAAGGACGTCGACGGGCGCGCCGACCTGTGGGCCCTTGGCGTGGTGCTGTACGAGTGCCTGAGCGGCGAGCGCCCGATCGGGGGCGAAAACCTGGGACAGATCCTGCGAGCCATGACCGAGTGCCGGGTGACCCCGCTCGGCCGCGTGGTGCCCGAGGTGCCGGCGGCGCTGGCCGAGCTGGTCGACGGCCTGTTGGTCGACAAGAGCCGGCGTACCGCCAGCGCCGCGCTGGTCCTCGAGCGCCTCGAGGCGATGTTCGCCGATCTTCCGGACGCGGTCTTGCCCGGCCGCCACCCGGCCGCCAGCCCCAAGCACGTGTCGACTGGGGCCCCGGTCACGCGTGAAGTGGCGGGAACGCGTGCGCGC
>JAKLKA010000061.1 GCA_023150915.1 Polyangiaceae bacterium | reverse complement strand
AGAGACCGAGACCCCAGAAACTACTGGCGAGGCCAGCGCGGGCAGCCAGATGCCAGGAATAGCCGCCTCGCGCACTCATCCGTCGAGGCCTAGAGAGAACCTGCCTCTTGGCTCGATCAGATCACGAGCGGCGAAAGAGACCGAGACCCCAGAAACTACTGGCGAGGCCAGCGCGGGCAGCCAGATGCCAGGAATAGCCGCCTCGACGCACTCATCCGTCGAGGCCCAGAGAGAACCTGCCTCTTGGCTCGATCAGATCACGAGCGGCGAAAGAGACCGAGCCCCCAGAAACTACTGGCGAGGCCAGCGGGCGGCGTCGAAAGCCTGGTCCAGCCGCCGAACGCACTCGCGTGCCAAGACCCAGAAACAAAAACTAGGGTGAGTGACGGGAATTGAACCCGCGACACCTGGAGCCACAATCCAGTGCTCTACCACTGAGCTACACCCACCATGGGCGGCCGCTCTCTTAGACCACGGCCCCCGCTCCTGCAAGTCAGAGCTGCCAGAACGCCTTCTGCAACGCCAAAATCCGAGCCAGCTCTTGCTCGTGCCGCGGTCGGAGCTCACCGCCATCGAGCGGGGCGGGGTCCTCGAGGGCCCCCAGCGCGGAGGTCAGCGACTCGGAGAGCGCGCCGAGGTCGTAGCCCCCCTCCAGCACCAGCGCCATGCGCCCATTGGCGCCGCGGGGCATGCTCTGCGCCACCCGAGACACCATGTACCCATAGGCGGCGTCGCTCAGGCTCATCGAGGCCAGCGGGTCGCGCTGATGGGCATCGAACCCCGCGCTGATCAGCACCAGCCCCGGGTCGTACTGCTCGACGATGGGCGCCACCAGGCGGTCGAACGCGGCCGCGTACACGGCATCGTCGGCGCCGGCCGACAGCGGGACGTTGACCGTGAACCCGGTGCCTTCGCGCTGCCCGACCTCGTCCGCTGCGCCGGTGCCCGGATAGAACGGGAATTGGTGCAGCGACACGAAGAGCACGCTCGGATCGGCGAAGAATGTCTCCTGGGTGCCGTTGCCGTGATGAACGTCGAAGTCGATCACGGCCACTCGGTCGATGCCGCGTGCTCGGGCGTGGGCGGCGGCGACCGCCACGTTGTTCAGCAAGCAAAACCCCATGGCCCCGCTCGGACGCGCGTGGTGCCCGGGGGGCCGGACCAGCGCCAGCCCGAAGCGTGCTTGCCCGTCGATCAGGGCGTCGACCAGGCCCACGGCGCCGCCGGCGGCTCGCCGGGCAGCGTCGACCGAGGCTGGGCAGTAATACGTGTCCGCATCCAGGTAGCCCGACCCCCCGGCCGCCCGGCCGAGGCGCGCCAGGTACCCGGCCCCGTGGACCCGTCCCAGCTCCTCGTCCGTGGCATCGCGGGGGCCCAAGGTGACCACGCCCAGGCCCAGGTGCGCCTTGGCCAGGCCGGCCCGGGCCGCGTCCAGGCGCTCGGGCCGCTCGGGGTGGCCGGCGGGCGCTCGATGCTCGGCGAACAAGGGGTCGTCGACGATGGCGAGCACGTTCATGGGCTTTCAACCCTGACGACGAGGATGATAGCCTCGCGCGCAGTGCGTGAGGGGCTGGGGCTCGGGCTCGTCAGGAGCGCCGGCCCGAGTCTTCGAAGGGATACACCATGCGGTGGAAGATCATCGTCGTCAACGCGGGAATCGTCCTCATCGTGGGGATCCTGAGCTACGTCCTCTTGGCGGCCTCGCTCGGGGACGTCGTCGCCAACCCTGCCAAACGGAAGACCGAGGTCTCCCAGGCATTGCGGGCCGCCGCGGCGCAGCTCGCCCTCGATGGCGCGCGCTCCGAGCGCTGGCTCGACTCCAAGATCGCGACTGACGGCGTGAAGGGCGTCTTCGCCGGCGGCACTACCGAGGCACGGCAGCAGGCCGCGACCGCCGCCGCCAACAAGATCCGCGACGAGGCCGTCGCCGATGCGACCTTCACCAAGATGGCGCCGTCGATCGTGGTCTTCGTCGACAAGTCGGGCGTGGTGCTGGGCCGCAACGGTTCGAACCTGATGCGGGGTGACAAGCTGGGCGAGGCCTACCCGTCGCTCACCGCCGCCCTCGCCAGCGGGAACACCGCCAGCGACGTGTGGCTGAACCGAGAGCGCCAAGAGCAGGTGCTCGCGTCGTACGCCCCCGTTCGCGGTGACGACGGCGCGGTCATCGGCGCAGTGGTGCTGGCCACCCCGCTCAACGACGATCGCCTCTCCCGCACCAGCGAGCTCACCAGCGGCCAGTTCTTGGCGCTGAGCGTGCCCGGGGGCCAGCTCGAGCTGGTGGCCAGTAGCGGCGGCGGTTCGAATCTGATCGACGCCGTCCGTGGCGGTCCCGCCAAAGATTCCGCGCAGAAAGCCCTCGACTCGGCGGGTCTCAGCGTCACCGACACCGCAGTCGGCGGCTACCTCTACGGCTCGACGCCGCTGGTGGGCTACGGCGACGACAAGCGCGCAGTGCTCACGGCCGCCGTGCCCGCCTCGCTCGTGGGCAGCCTGTCCGGGCTGCTCTGGCCGGTGTTCGGCGTGACCGTGCTCGGCCTCTTGCTGGTGGGGGTCGGCGGCGCGCTGCTCGGCAACTACTACGAGCGCCCGGTCTCCGAGCTGGAAGAGGGCATCTTGGCGATCATCAACGGCAAGACCGACCTCCGTTTCCAGATCGAGCACCCCGACCTGGGCGGGCTGGTGTTCCGCATCAACTCGCTGCTCAACGCGCTGATGGGTGTGCCCGAAGACACCACCGACGACGAAGGCCGTCCCAGCGTGCCGGCGGCGAATCCAGCTGCGTTCGAGGGTGGCGGCGGAGCGCCCCCGGCAGCGCCCGGCGGCTGACGCTGCGCCGGCGCCGCTCGGGTCCGTCGCGATCTGCGCGGCGCCTCGCGTGGCGCCGCGTTTGAGGCTATAAGCCAGCCCGCGGCGGAGCCTGGGCATCGCCGCGCGAGGTGATGAACATGGGCCTGTTCGATTTCTTGAGCAAGGGCAAAGGCGAGAGCAAAGACGGGGCGAACCCGTCGAAGGCGAGCAAAGAGGTCGCCCGGCTTTCCAAGCTCGTCGGCGCGAAGCTCGCGCAGAACTACGACCGCCAAGAGGCGATCGAAGAGCTGTCGAAGATGGCCACGTCAGAGAGCGCGCGAGCACTGCTCAAGCGCTTCGACTTCACGATGGAGCCCTCGATCACCGACCAGGAAGAGAAAGAAGCCGCGGCCCGCGGCATCGTTGCGGCAGGCGAGGCCGCTCTCGAGCCGATTCGGGACTACTGCAAGAAGGCCGAGAGCCTGACCTGGCCGCTCAAAACCCTGAAGGACATCGTCCCCGCCGACAGCTTCTGTGACGAGCTGCTCGCCGTGCTCGACCTGTTCGACACCGAATACGTGCGCAACGCCGAGCCGAAGATCCAGCTGATCCGCATGCTCGAAGAGTTCCACACCGACGACGTGCGCATCGCGGTCGAGCCCTTCATGACCGACGCCAGCGAGCCGGTGCGGTTCGCGGCCGTCACCACGGTGTTCGCGGTGGGGATGAGTGAGAGCGTGCCGGCCCTGGTCGCGGCGCTCGAAGAAGAAGAGTCGTTGCGGGTCAAGAACCGCATCTCTCAGGGGCTCTCCGAGCGTTCCTGGTCGGTCCCGGAAGAGCTGCGCGGGGCCTGCGGCAAGGCCCTTCCGCCGGGCTTTGCTCTGGACGGCGATCGCGTTCGGGCCTAGCCGCGGCGCGTACCGCCCAGTCGGCGGCCTGCCACCGGTTGGCATCGGCCAGCGCCGTTGCGGCAGCAGACGCCCCCGGCCGCCCCCGCCGGCACGCGCGCGCGGCACCCCCCTGCGCGCGCACATCGGCTGACGCTGCCCCCCGCTGCTCGAGTCGCACGGGAGCGCCGCGCCACCCGACGCGCGGCTTCCGCTGACGCTTGCCCCGCGCTGCTCGAGTCGCGCGGGAGCGCCGCGCCACCCGACGCGCGGCTTCCGCTGACGCTTGCCCCGCGCTGCTCGAGTCGCGCGGGAGCGCCGCGCCACCCGACGCGCGGCTTCCGCTGACGCTTGCCCCCCGCTGCTCGAGTCGCGCGGCAGCACCGCGCCACCCGAGCTACTCGCTGACCCGATACTCTTGCGGGAAGTAGAAGTTCCACGACACCGTCAGCATCTGGTTGAACCGGAACTGACGGTCTTTGTCGTCGATCTTGTTGTCGGGGAACTCTTTGTCCTTGCCGCCGCCCTTGGTGTCGAAGCCACCGGTGTTCCACGAGAAGGGCAGGGCGCGCCACTCGAAGCCGAGCGCGTTCCACTTGTTGGCGTAGAAGGTGAACCCCAGGCCGAAGGTCGGCGCGATCGCCACGCGGCTCTGCTTGTCGAACGTCACCCCGCAGTCCGGCTCGGCCGTGCTGGCGTTGGTGTCGCAGTTCTTGCGTTCGCTGACGCCGATGAACGCCGGCCCGGCGAAGAAGTACAGATCGGTGTCCAGGTAGATGTTCTGGAACAGCGCCAGCTTGCCGCGGAAGGGCACGCCAGTGAGCTGCGGTGCGACCACCCAGTCCATGGTCCCGAGCTGATCCTTGAAATCAGGGCCCAGGTTCACCGCCGTCAGCCGGCGGTCGGTGGTGTCGGGGGCCTGCGTCTTGCGACGCTTGTCGTTCACGTCCTGGATCTTCTCGCTCAGCCCGGTGGGGAGCTTGACCGCGCCGAAGCCGCCGAAGGCGCCGATCGCCAGCCAGTCGGTCAGGTTGTAGTTGAGCCGGGCTCCGAAGAAGATCTCGCGCTGGTACTCGTCGAGCAGCGTGAACGAAGCGGCCGGAGCGACCTCGATGCGCTTCTCGCGATAGAGCCGCAGCTTGCGCACGGCCGGTGCACCGGCCAGGGGCCCGGTGAGGAGAATCTCCTGAGCTTCTGCCCGCTCGGTCGCCACACCCACCGCCAAGAGCGCTGCCAGGCCGGTGAAGAGCTTGCGTAGGGTTGCCGTCGTCTTCATGGTGCTTCCCATCGTTCTTTCCGCGCGCATCACTTCGGCAACCTGTAGTCGAAGGAGAACGGAATGAAGATCGACACGCCCACCTGAGCTTGAACGGCGTTGGTCAGCTTGGACTCACCGTACCAATTCTCTTCCTTCTGCTGATCAGCTTGGGTGGCCGGAATCTCGGTGTTCTCGAGCTTGTCGTTGAAGACGTAGTCGCGGACCTCCATCGTGGCTGCGAACCAGCGATTGAAGAAGATTCGCAGACCCAGACCCGCGTTGAACGCGATGCGGTTCTCCCACTCGAAGTTGCGGTTGTCGGGGTCGATGACCGGGATCGGGCGAGTGCTGATGGCGCCCACGCCACCGACGACGTAAGCGTCGTAGTGGAAGATGAAGTCGCCGAAGCCCGCGAACTTGCCGTACGCCGGAACGTACGTGAAGTTCAGCGCGGCGCCCCAGTTGTACTCCGTCAGCGGCACGCCGACGCGGGCCGCCCGGCGAACCTGGGCGTTGAACTCGCTGTCGACGTTGAACGGCTGGTAGTAGTTGAAGTTCGCGCCGACCGCGAGAACGTTGGTGATGTAGTAGTTGAGCGCGAGGCCGGGGCCCGGGTGGCTCACGAACTGATCGTTCAAGCTGAACGACCAGTAAGGATTCACCTCGAAGCGACGCACGCGCAGCGCGAAGATCTGCTGCACGGCGTAGATCTGCTCTTTGAGGGGCTTGGCCGCCTCTTTGTTCATGTCGAGCTTGGGGCACGCCGCGGGGTCGATCTTGCAGATGTCGCCCAGATCGCTGCCCGGCTCTTCACCGCCCGGCGTCTCGCCGCCCGGCTCTTCGCCGCCCTCGCCTGCCTCACCACCCTCGCCCGCAACCTCGGCGCCCTCTTTGCCGGCTTCCTTGCCGGCTTCTTTGCCAGCTTCTTTGCCTGCATCCTTACCGGCTGCTTTGCCGGCTTCGGCGGGCGCCGGCTTGTCGCCGGCGGCGGGCTTCTTGCCCTGAGCCCAGGCACCCGCGGGCATTGCGCAGAGCGCAGCTGCTACGAGGAGCCCGACGCGCGTTTTCTTCATCGATGCCTCTTCCGCTTTCCGTGAACGACGACCGCTGCGGAGACTACCGCACCCACCAGCTCTGCAACTACCCAAAATAATTAGCGAAATTCGCTACGCCCGAGTGCCGCGCGACTATATCACGCGCTCTTTTTTGCGATCAACCCCGAAATCTCAAGAGAAACTCGGGCCGGGCTCAGGCCGCGCTCGACTCGCTGTCTGGGCCCAAAAGCGCCTCGACGAATTCGTCCGCCGAGAAATCGCGCAGGTCGTCCGGGCGCTCCCCGAGGCCCACGAACCGCACGGGCACCCCGAAGGTGTCGCAGATGCCCAGGATCACACCGCCTTTCGCGGTGCCGTCGAGCTTGGTCAGGACGATCCCCGTCAGCTCGAGCTGCTCTTTGAACTCTTTGGCCTGGGCCAGAGCGTTCTGACCGTTGGTCGCGTCGACGACCAGCAAGACCTCGTGGGGGGCTCCCGCCAGCGCCTTGTCGGCGGTCTTGGCGATCTTCTTCATCTCGGCCATCAAGTTGGTCTTGGTGTGCAGCCGGCCGGCGGTGTCGGCGAGCACCACGTCGGCGCCGGTCTCCTGGGCCTTCTTGATGGCGTCGAACACGACGCTGCCGGGGTCGGCCCCGTCTTTCCCGCGCACGACCTCGCAGCCGACGCGATCACCCCACACCACCAGCTGTTGCACGGCGGCCGCCCGGAACGTGTCGCCGGCAGCGAGCACGACCTTCTTGCCGTCGGCCTGCAGCTTGGTGGCGAGCTTGCCGATGGTGGTGGTCTTGCCAGCCCCGTTCACGCCGACCATCAGCACCACCGTCGGGCTGCCGCGCAGCGGAAAGGCTCCGGCCTTTCCGTCGACGTCGAGGATCCGCTTGGCCTCGTCCCGCACCGCGCTCCAGACGCGCGACGAGTCGACGAGGTCGGACTTGCTCAGCGCGTCTTTGATGCGCGCGAGCATGGCCTGAGTCGTCGCCACGCCCACGTCCGACGCGAGCAAGATCTCTTCGATCTCTTCGGCGATGGCAGGGCTGATCTCCTTCTTGCCGCCGATCAGCGCCCTCAGCTTGCCGAAGAAGCCTTCGTCGCTGCGGCTCTTGGCGAGCCCCTTGCGCAAGCCGGCGACATCGCGCACGCGTGTCAGCGACGGACGCGACGGTTCGGCGGGGGCCTCGGTCTCGATGGGAATCTCGGCCGCCTCGACCGCGCGTGGCTCCGCTTTCGCGGGCGCGGCGGCGTGGGGCTTGGCTTCGGCCTTCTCGACCGCGGGTTTGGGCTTGGGCTCTTCGCGCTTCTTCGGCGCCTCTTCCTTCTTCTCCGGCAGCTCGCGCTTCGGGGGCGCTTCGAGCTTCTCCGGCTCTGGCTTGCGCAAGAAGAGGAAGTAGACGGCGACGAGCGCCACGATCCCGACGAGGACGTAGACGATTTCCATCGATGGCGCGTGCCTCCAGGCGGCTGGGCGGCGGACTATAGGGAGCGGGGGTTTGGCCCGTCAACGTCTGGCGTCGTCACCGCTCCGCCAGGCGGGTTCTTGCTCCCGAATTCGGTCCTCGACCTCGGCGTCCGGGGCATCGGCGCCGAAGGCCGCCCGTTCGACCTCGCCGGCCCAGAGGGCCACGTCGTCGGCGTGGCGGGCTCGCGCGACCGACGCCACGTGGCGCGGGGTCGGGTCGCCGGGGGTCGTCCACGGCTTGCCCATCCGGCCGGCCCAGTCGACCAACCGACTCAAGAGCGCCCGTCGCCGGGACACCAAGCTCACCTGAAGGTGCCCGGCCGGCGGCAGGTCGCGCAGCAGGGTCGAGTGCCACCGGGACGACACCTGGAGGCGCGCGCCGTCCATGCGCTGCACCGCGGGCAGCTCGAAGCGACCCTCGTCGTCGGAGAACGCCCGGGCCGCCACGCCGTCCGACGCGAAGGCCGGAAGCAGGATCACCACGCTGGCGTCGGCGATGGCATGGCCCTCGTGGGCATCGACCACTCTCCCCCGCCAACCCGAGCGCTCGGGGCCGACCTCGATCACGTCCAGCGAGGGCCGACCCGGTGGCAGGCTGGCTCGGTCCTTCTCTGGCTTTTCGGTGCGCGTCGGGCGCCACCAGGTGCGTACCACCCACGCGCCGATCCCCAGCGCGGCCAGCACCCACGGCAGCCGTCGCCAGGGGCTGGGGGGCGCCACGGGGACCGAGATCACCACCGGGTCGCCCGGCAGCCACCACGGCGCCTCGGGGAGGTATCGGAGGGTCACCGTGATCGGGCCCGAGGCGGGGAGAGGGAAGACCGAGGCCACGTGCGCCGCGCCGCCGCGCACCGGCGCCGTACCCACGCTCTCGCCGCCGGCCAGCATCTCGACCGCGCCCGCGTTCACCGCGCCCGCGCTCGACCCGACGGCCACGTCGAGCTCGAGGCCGGCGCTGGGATCCGCCGCGGGGACCTTCCCGGCGACGGACAGCGCGACCTTCACCGTGCGTTGCACGGGCGCTGCGCGCCGCGCCGGCTGGGTGGTGTCCGAGCCCGCGAACTCTGCGACCAGGGTCGCCGGCCCTGCCGCCCCCAGGTCCTTGCTCTTGACCACCAGCTCGGCGCGCTCGCCCGAACGAATCGAGGCCCGCCCGAGCTCGCGGCGGTTCCCGTCGCGTTCTTCGATCATCAGGCGAAGCTGCAGCGCCTCGCTCACCGTCTCGTCGACCGGATCGACCCGAGCGTCGAGCCAGATCGCGTGAGACTCGCGCTCCAGCGCGAGCTGAGCGGGGGCCGGCGAGAACGTCAGCACCAGGCTGCGGCGAGAAGAGTCGACGTCGAGCTCGGTGGAGCTCTTCTCGTGGAAGCGGTCGCCGTCGAACGACACGCTGAGCGCCGCACGTCGATCCAGGTCCGGCAGCGAAACGCAGAACGCGCCGCTGCCGTTGGTGTCGACCAAGAGCTCGTCGCTGCCGGCGTGAATCTGGCGCTGGCCGGTCTCGCCACAGCCCACCGGCCGGCCCAGTCGCAGCGCCGGGCCTCCGCGCTCGCGGGTCGCCCGCACCCGGACTCGCGCCTGGCCGACCGGGCGCCCCGTGTCGTCCGTGATCGAGCCCTTGAGCTCGAGCCGGCCGTCGCGGATCGACGCCCGCGCATCCAGCTCGGTCGACCCACGGACCTGGAGTTTCACGGCCGAGGCGACCCACGCCCACACCATGAGCGCGAAGAAGGCGGCCAGAGCTGAAGAGAAAACGGGTGCGCGCATGAAGTCCGATGTGGGACGCTCGCGATCAGCATAGCCCGATTGAAGGCCGTCGCGTCGACGGCCGTCCTACGCGAAAGAGAGCCAGTGGGAAGAATCATGCGGACCGCGAGCGCGACCTGGGTCGTGATAGGCTGCTCGCGGATGTCTCGGGCGGCCGGCCGCGTTCTCGTCTCGCTGTTGGCGACCGCCGTCTTGCTCTTCGCGTTGCCCGCCAGCGCCGAAGACGCCATCGACCGGGCGGCCGACAAGCTGAAGAACGGCGACGACTTCCGCGTTCGCACCCAGGCGGCCCTCTCGCTGGGCGCGTCGAAGAGCAAGCGGGCGGTCGACCCGCTGTGCGGGGGGCTCGAAGACAGCAACAACACCGTGCGCGCCGCCGCCGCCGCCGCGCTGGGCAAGCTGGCCAAGGGCGGTGAAGACTGCCTGGAGAAGCGCCTCGCCGACGAAAGCAACGCCTCGGTCAAGGCCGCCATCAAGAAGGCGCTGGCGACCATCAAGGGGGGCGCCGAGCCGGCGATCACCGACAGCACCAAGGTCTACCTCGCGATCGCCAAGGCCAGCGACAAGACCGGCCGCGATGGTGAAGAGGTCGCCAAGCTCGTCCGCAGTGCCATGGTGAAGGCCGCCGGTGAGCAAGACGGGTTCGTGATCGCGCCCGCCAGCGAGACCACCGCCGAGGCCACCAAGCGGCTCGCGAAGTGGAAGAAGCTGAAGGCCTTTCTGCTGTCGCCCAAGGTGCTCGAGCCGAAGTACTCGGGCGGGTCGCTGCAGGTGAAGATCGACGTGGCGATCTTCACCTATCCCGGCAAAGCGCTGAAGGGGAACATCCCGGTCAAGCTCACCCAAGAGGGCGTCTCGGACAAGGACACCTCCAGTGAGGACGACCTGATAAAAACCGCGTCCCGGCGCGCCATCGAGAAGTTCTCGCAGAACATGGAGCGCATTCAATGACCGCGTCCCGGGCGCCCGCTTCTTGCTCGCCCAAACCCGGGGGCCGTACCATGGCGCCCTGGGGCCACCCGTGCGGTCTCCGAACCGATTGAGGAAATGACCATGGCAGAAGCGGCAGCCGCACCGGCACAAGCGGGAGGGCGACACCAGCGCCGGCTCCGGAACTACCTGCTCGATACCCGATTTCAGCTGAAGTACACCGGCTATCTGGTGGCCATCGCCGTCGTGCTGAGCGGTTCGCTGGGCTACATCTTGTGGAAGACCAGCGATGCCGTGCTGGCCCAGAGCCACTCCACCGTCCACAAGAGCGAGCAGGTCGTCTCGTTCGGCAAGCAGGTGGTCGACGAGAGCCGAAAGGTCAGCGCCGTCGTTCAGATGAACATCGTCAAGGACGAAGCGTACAAAGACAACCCCGAGCTGCTCGAGGCGTTCAAGACCGACGCGCAGGCCCAGGACGATCGACTCAAGAAGCAGCAGCTCGAGCTCGAGGGTCAGGCGGCGGACCTGAAGAAGCAGTCTGCCGACATCGCGCGCCAGCAAAAGACGATGATGACTTCGCTCGGCGCCGTGCTGTTCTTGCTGGTCTTCGGCATCGGCATCGCCGGCATCCTCGTCACCCACAAGGTGGCCGGCCCAATCTTCAAGATGAAGCGCCAGATCCGCGAGGTCGGCGAGGGCAAGCTGAAGGTCCCGGGCAAGCTTCGCAAGGGCGACGAGCTGGTCGACTTCTTCGATGCCTTCAACGACATGGTCGTCGCCTGGCGTCAGCGGCAAGAGAACGAGATCGCGCTGCTCGACCGCGCCATGGGCGCGCTCGAGGGCAAGGCCGACGCGAAGGACATGGAGACACTGAAGAAGCTGCGGGCCGAAATGCAGCAGACTTTGGATTGAGCGCGCGCGCTCCGAAGCGAACTGCCAAGCGCCAAGGGCGCCAAGAACTCGGGGCCGGCGGAGCCGAGACCCCCGACGTCACGTGGCTCTCCGCGCCTGGGTCTTCTCCCGGACCGTTTCGGGTTGGCGGGAGCGGCCTTCAGAACGCCGCGACCACGTACTCGATCACGGGCTCGCCGCTCTCCCAGGTCACGCTCGCGGCATCGAAGCGCATGCGCTCCACACTCGGGTCGTTCTTGTACCGATCACGCCACAGCCGCTGGCCGGCGCGTCGCACGCGCTGCCGCTTCGCCGCATCGATGCTCGAAAGGCCGGTGGTCCACGCTCCCGCTCCGCGCGCGCGGACCTCGACCACGACCACCAGGTTGCCCTGACGCGCGACCACGTCCAGCTCGAGCCGCCCCACCCTGAGATTGAGCGCGACGACTTCGAACCCGCGGTTCGAGAGATATGCTGCGACCGCCTGCTCGGCTGCTCCACCGAGTCGCTGGCGGTCGGTTTGCGTCAGGGGTTGTTCCCGCTGGTGCCGCAGTTCTGGAGGGTCGAGTTGCAGGTCACCCCGCCCTCGGCCGGGTTGTACTTCGAGCCTTCCTTGATGCAGTAGCTGCCGGCGAGCTGGGCCGAACCGAGACCCAGATTGTCGATCAACTTCTCGCACTTGAACCCGCTCGGGCACTCGCAATACCGAGCATTGGGATCGGGCCCGTCACACCGGCACGAGCAATAGACGGAGTCCTTGCCGCCGGAGTGTTCCTCCGCTGCCGCGGCGCTTCGCCCCTCGAGCTGAGGCGGCACGGGGACCTGGACGGCATCGGCCTCGGTGGCGCCGCTGGTGCCGGGAATGCGGCACCGCTTCGGATCGGTCCCCGGCAGGTTGCCAGTACACTCCGGACAGTAGTTGTTCTTGGGGATCGCGCTCTCGTTCTGCCCGTAGGGGCAGCTCACGCGACCGCGGAAGTGGTTCACGAGGCAGACGCGCGTCTCGCACTGGAACGAGCGGCTCTCGACGTTGACCTCGCTCTCGTTGTACCCGCCGAAGTCGACGCGGTACTCGTCCTCGGGGACGCACGGGTCGCCGACCCCGCCCGGCTCGCACGCGAGCGCAGACAGGCCCAGAACGGACGCCAGGATCAGCCAACTAGCCGGAATCGAACGTGTCATTGTGTGCTCGCCACCTAGTCGCGCGGGTAGGCCCGGCGCGTTTGCTACTTAGTCGACCCAGCGCACCACGGCGTGCGCTGTCGAAAAGCTAGTCGAGCGCGTCGAGAGCCGTCAACGCGAAAGGGACCCAAGGGTTTTCTCGGCCTCGGGTGTCGGAGTCGGCACTGGCTCGAGCGGCCCTTGCGGCGCCCGCGCCGGCGACCGGTGGAGGTGCCGCCGGTCAGGGTGCCCGCGGTGCGCCGGCGGGTGGGTCCGAAAATCCCTTGTGGTGACGCTTGACAACGCCGCGTGGGGCCACCTAACATCAGCCCGGCCGCGCGTGGTATCTATCGGTTCTCATTGAACTTTTCGATGCCGAGTCCTGGGGGCTCCGAGGAGAGCCGCCGGCGCGCGCGCCGCCCGAGCGCCCGAAGTCCCCAACAAAACGAGGATCCATGTTTCGAAAGCGCCTTGTCGCGACCTGCATCGTGGCCACCGCCGCACTGGGAATCGTCAGCACCAGCAGTGATGCGGTCGCGCAGGAAGTGATCGATCTCGACGAGGAAGCCGCCAAGGCTCCCAAGAAGCCCGCGGCCAAGCCTGCGGCCAAGCCCGCGGCGAAACCCGTCGCCAAGGGCGACGCCAAAGCCGATCCGAAGAAGGGCGACGCCAAAGCCGATCCGAAGAAGGGCGACGCCAAGGCCGATCCCAAGAAGGGTGACGCCAAGAAGGGCGACGGCAAGGGCGGCGTCGACATCGATCTCGACGAAGGGCAAGAGGGCAAAGAGCAGGGGCCGGTCGTCGCCGGGCAGATGACCGAAGAGGCGGCCGCGGCCAAGAAGCTCTTCGATCGCGAGCGCTGGAACGAGGCCGCGCAGGCGCTGTTCCGGGTGGTCAACGGCGAGACCAGCGACGACCCGGGCAACAAGCAGCTCGCGCAGTACTACCTCGCCATCGCGCTCTATCGCCTCAAGTTCTACCAGGCCAGCTACGCGCTGTTCAGTCAGATCGCCGACAACAAGAACCACCTCAAGTTCAAAGAGACCCTGCTCTGGCTGGCGAAGCTCGCGACCCAGCTCCCCGAGCCGGCGGACATCATCGAGCGGGTCGGCAAGTACAGCGACGATCAGGTGGCGCGCTTCGACAACGAGCAGCAGCGCGACCTGTTCTGGCAGCTGAACTACATGCTCGGCCGCTACAAGTACCGCAATCGGCAGTACGAAGAGGCGATTCGCCTCTTCCAGAAGGTGGACCGCAAGAGCGAGTACTACGTGAAGAGCCAGTTCTTCACCGGCATCAGCTACGTGCAGCTTCGCAAGAGCGTGCCCGCGGTCCAGTCGTTCCAGCGCATCGAGAAGGTGATCGACGAGGGCGCTTCGGGCGTGGAAGACGAAGATCGCTTGCGCGACCTCGCCTACCTGTCCATGGCCCGGACCTATTACTCGGCGTCGATCAAGCTCGACCCCGAGAGCAACACGCCGCAGGTGGACGAGAAGAAGCTCAGCGCCGCGGTGAAGTACTGGAACCAGATCGAGCCGGCGAGCGAATACTGGCTCGACGCGCTGTTCGAGCAGTCGTGGGCGTACTTCATGGCCGGCGACTACCCGCACGCCCTCGGCAACATCCACACCATCCAGTCGCCGTACTTCCCCAACTCGTTCTACCCCGAGGCGGAAGTGCTCAAGGCGGTCATCTACTTCGCCAACTGCAACTACGAGGGTGCCACCATCGTGGTGGCGCGCTTCAACAAGAAGTTCGTGCCGATTCGCGACGAGCTCGAGAAGGTGCTCAAGCGCTTCAAGGGCGAGAACCAGGAAGAGCCTTTCTTCAAGTTCCTGAAAGAAGTGCGCGAGGGCAAGGCCAACCTCGACTCGAAGATCAAGCCGATCGTCGAGAACGCCCTCTCCGACCGCCAGCTGCTCCGCAACCTGGAGTACGTCCGCCTGCTGGACGACGAGATGGATCGGTTCCGCAAGTCGCCGCCCGCCTTCCGCGGCTCGGCGGTGGGCAAGCAGGTCGAAGACTCACTGAAGATCGCCCGTGACCTGGCCATCCGCCAGGCCGGTGAGCTCGCGCTCTTGCGCTACCAGCGCAACGTCGACGAGCTGAACGAGCATCTGCGCAACGGTGAGAAGATCCTGATCGACATCACCGCGGCCCAGCGCAACTTGCTCGACGAGAAGATCAGCAAGGGCCAGGTCAGCAAAGCTGAATCCAAGATCTATGGCGTCGTCAAACCGGACGAAGAGCACGTGCTGTGGCCCTTCGACGGTGAGTATTGGCGCGACGAGCTCGGCTTCTACCGTCAGGTGGTCGAGTCGGCATGTGGGAGGTAACGAAGATGAAGTCCCTGAAAGCGTTGTCCGTGCTGTCGGCACTGCTGGGTGCGCTGATTGCGGCCCCGGCGACGTCGGCGGCCGCCGACGATCTCTCCAGCTCCTGCGTGGGCCCCGACGCCAAGAAGCACCTGAGCGAGTGCCCGGGAGGGCCGAGCAAGTTCCAGGTGGGCGGCAAGCGCCCCGCGGCGTTCAAGAGCGCGCCGCCGCCTCGCGAGCGCAAAGACGCGAGCAACCGCAAGCCCACCAACCCGACCGAGGCCATGGCCGCCGGTCAGCGCGACAGTCGCAAGAACCGGCTCGAGGCGCGCTCGCGCGCGCTCTTGATCACCGAGATTCAGGGTCTGGAGCGGCTCTACAAGAGCACGCCGAAGAAGTCGGCGGACCGCCCGCAGCTGATCCGGCGCATGGCTGAAGGCTACGTCGAGCTCGAGAGCGCAGCGCTCCGCGACAAGACCAAGGCCGACGTCCAGTCGCAGGACTTGAAGAAGAAGAACCCGGGCGCGGCGGCAAAGGCGCGCAGCGACGCCACGGCCGCCAAGAAGATCGTCGAGGCCGCCCGCAAGAGCGCCATCAAGTACTACACCTTGATGAAGACGGCGTACCCGAACTACTCGAAGCTCGACGAGGTGCTCTACTACCTCGCTTACGAGTACGAGCAGGCGGGTGACTTGACCAACGCCCGCAAGGTCTACTTCGAGCTGATCGAGAAGGCGCCGAAGTCGCCGTACATCCCCAACGCCTATCTGGCGTTCGGCGAGCTCTTCTTCCAAGACGCGCAGGGTGACCCGGCCAAGTGGGACCTGGCGGCCGCGGCGTACAAAGAGGTGATCAAGTACCCGGCGCCGGAGAACAAGGTCTACGGCTTCGCCCGCTACAAGCTCGGGTACGTGCACTGGAACAAGGGCGAGTACACCGACGCGATGAACGAGTTCAAGAAGGTGATCGAGTACGGCGACCAGTACACGGCCCTTCCGAACGCCACGCAGCTCGCCAAGAGCGCGCGCCGCGACCTGATTCCGGTCTACGCCGCCAGCGGCCAGCCCGATCGCGCCTTCAACTTCTTCAAGCCGCTCTCGGGCGACAAGGGCGGCGAGCAGGCCAAGACCCTGGACATGCTCAACGAGCTGGGTCTCGCCTACCTCGACAC
Organism: Polyangiaceae bacterium; assembly: GCA_023150915.1. GTDB lineage: Bacteria > Myxococcota_A > Polyangia > Polyangiales > Polyangiaceae > JADJKB01. The sequence continues at coordinate 23,810 of JAKLKA010000061.1, read as the reverse complement.
CGGCAAGTACAAGGAAGGCATCGCGCTCTATCGCGACCTGATGAGCCGCGACAAGGGGCCGAAGAGCTGCCACTACCAGACCCAGATCACGGTGGCGACCCAGGCCATGAAGTCGTCCGACAAGGACGGCATCAAGAAAGAGCTCGAGACGCAGCTGGCGATGCGCAACTCGTTCGCCAAGGAGAGTCACCCGGCTGACAAGAAGCTGGAGTGCGCCAACCGCACGGCCGAGCTGCTGGCGGAAAGCGCCATGGCCTGGCACCTCGAAGCGGTGGGCTCCGGCGGCGTTCGCGGCACCGGCGACAAGAAGACGATGGACCTCGCTGCGTACCTCTACAAAAAGGTCGCCGAGAACTTCAATCGCGACGAGTTCAGCAAGTTCGAGTTCCCCCGCATCGTGAAGAGCGACTGGCCGTCGCTCTACAAGATCAAGTACGCGATGGCCGACTTGCTCTACTTCCAGCAGCGCTGGGAAGAGTGCGGTCCGGCGTTCGACTCGGTGGTGGCCGAAGACCCGAAGGGCGAGAGCGCGGCCGAAGCCGCCTACGCCTCGGTGCTCTGCTACCAGAAGATGTACGACGCCATGTACAAGGGCCAGGCGGACCGCAAGGGCAAGGGCCTGGGCCCGTCCGGCGCCGACGCCAAGGACCGCGAGGCGAAGAAGGGCGAGTGGGAGAAGTTCAAGCCCAAGGAGTTCACCAGCCTCCAGAAGGGCATGATCCAGGCCTTCAACCGCTACGTCTGCTACATCACGCCCGCCAAGGGCGACAAGACGGCCGAGGACCAGTACGTCGAGGTCAAGTTCGCGCGCGCCCGTACCTATTACGAGGCCCAGCACTGGGAAGAAGCGGCGCTCGCGTTCCGCGACGTCGCCCTCAACCACTCGACCCACGATTCGGGCATCTACGCCGCCAACCTCTACCTCGAGACGTTGAACGTGCTCGGCGGCCGCGCCGAGCCGCCCCGGCCCACCTGCTTCGACGACATGGGCAAAGACGTGCCCTCGTTCCTGAAGCTGTACTGCGAGGGCAAGAAGTACGACGACAACAAGGACAACTGCGAGCTTCTGACCCGCATCCAGTTCGACATTCAGCGCCTTCGCGCGCAGAAGACGGTCGAGCTCGCGGACTCTCAGCTCGACAAGAACAACAGCAAAGACGCGGTCGACAACTACAAGAAGGGTGCAGACATGTACCTGGAGATGTGGCGCGGCTATTGCGAAGGCCCGATGAGCAAGGGCGAGAAGCCCAAGCAGTGCGAGAAGGCGAGTGAAATCGTCTACAACATGGCTCGCGCCTATCAGGCCGGCCGCCTGCTCGCGAAGTCGATCCAGGCACGCCTGATCCTGCTCGATCCCAAGTACGGGATGGAAAAGTCGGATCTGGCGCAGAAGGCCACCTACGAGATCGGCGGCAACTACCAGGCCATCGCCGTGTACGACCGCGCCGCGGACTTCTTCGAGCGCTATGTCGAGCAGACCTGCGGCAAGCTCAAGAAGTGCGGTGAAGACGCCGACAAGGCCCTGAGCGACGCGGCCGTCCTTCGTCTGGGCCTCGGCCAAGACGAGAAGGCGATCGACGACGCCGACAAGTTCAACCGCTACTTCGGTACCAAGAAGCCCGATCAGGTCGCCCAGCTCGGCTTCGCCATCGCCGCGCACTACGGCGAGAAGAAGGACTGGGGCAACGTGGCCAAGCGCCTGGGCGGCGCCATGCGGCAGATCGACGCCAAGGCGACCCTCGACGTGCGCGTCCAAGCCCATGCCCTCATGGGTCGCGCCCTGAAAGAGTCGAAGAAGAACGCCGCCAACGAGTACGGCGCGGTGGTCAAGCTCTGGGCGGACCCGTCCAAGGCCGTGAGCGAGATCGAGAAGGGCGAGGGCGACAAGCAGCGCCGCCTCGGTCGCGCGCTCGAGGCCGTGGGCGAGTCGCTGTTCTACTTCGCCGAGCAGAAGAAGGCGAAGGTCGACGCCGTGAAGTTCCCGGCGTTCCAGGGTCCGGCCACCAAGGACGAGGTGCTCAAGCACATCAACGTCAAGGTGAAGGACTGGATCGGCAAGAAGAAGCCGCTGATCGACGACGCGACCAAGGAATACAAGAAGATCGTCGACCTGCAGCCGGTGCCACCGCCGCGCTGGGTGATCGCGGCCGGCTCCCAGGTGGGCAACATGTGGGGCACCTTCGTGGACGAGTTCCGCGCCGCCCCCATCCCCGACTCGATCAAGAAGGACTACGAGCTGCGCACCGCGTACTACGGCGCCCTCGACGACGCCTCCGAGCCGCAGAAGAAGGTGGCCCGCGGCGCCTTCGAGACGTGCCTCGGGTACTCGGTCAAGCACCAGTACTTCGACGAGTTCAGTCGCGAGTGCGAGAAGTGGCTCGCGAAGACCTACAAGACCGAATACCACCTGATCGACGAGTTCCGGGGCGCTCCGACGCGGGTGAACAGCGTGCTCAACGAGCAGGCCTTCCCGCTGCGCATCGGCGGAGAGCCGCTGGTGACGGTGGCGCCGCCACCCGAGCCGCCGGCCCCCAAGAAGGCTGCGGAAGAGCCCAAGAAGGAAGAGAAGAAGGGCGGGAAGAAGTGATGAGCGCCCAGGAGAACATGAAAATGCGCATCACGATGGTGGCCGCGGCGGTCTTCATGGCCGGCGCGGTGGGTTGCGGCGGCGGCGCCGGCGGCAAAGGCGCGCTCTCGCCCGGTAACGACAGCGGCAAGAAGAGCCTGGGGAAGACGGCGGTGTCGAAAGAGGCCGCCGCCGGCTTCGACCGGGCACTCGACGCCTTCGCCGAGCGCGACAAGAAGGGTGACTGGTCCGAGTCGAGCTGCACGGCGGTCGCCGATCAGTTCATCGCGGCCAGCAAGGCGCAGCAGTCGGCGGCGGGCAAGCCGCTGCCCGAGGCGCTGTACAACGCTGGCCTCGCTTACCAGCGCTGCGACAAGGACTCCGAGGCGCGCGCTCAGTTCCAGGCGGCCGCCGGGTCCGACGCCGGGTTCCATCGCGCAAGGGCCCAGCTGGCGCTGTACGACTTCGAGAAGAGCAAGAACCTCGAAGGCACGATCAGCACGCTCGACCAGATCATCCGGGACGCGAAGTTCCAGAACGTCGAGGCCCTGGTCAGCCTCGCGGCGCTGCAGCTCGAGCGCAACGGTGAGTCGTCCGATCAAGACGGCAAGAACGACATGGAGCGCGCGAAGAAGAACCTGCAGCGCGCCCTGGCCATCGACGACTCGTACATGGCGGCGTTCAACCAGCTCGCGATCTTCTATCTCGAGCAAGCCAAGGCAAAGGCCGACGCCGAGGCCGCCAAGTCCGGGCGCAAGCGTCGCGGCCTGGTGGCCGCGAGCACCAAGGCCAAAGACGTCAACTCGCAGCAGCTCGATCTGGCGGCGCTGGTCGCATCGCAAGGCGTGCGCAAGAACCCGAACTACGCGCCGCTGCACAACACCGCCGGCTTGATCCAGGTCGAGCTCAGGAACTTCAACGGCGCAGTGAAGAGCTTCGCGTCGGCGCGGCGCCTCGACCCGAAGTTCTTCGAAGCGCACATGAACTATGCCGCCGTGAACCTGGGCTTCCGCGGGTTCGAAGAGGCCGAGAAGGCGTACCGCGACGCGATCAAGCTCAAGCCCAAGGAATACGAAGCGCACCTGGGGCTGGCGCTCGCGATCCGCGGCCAGATCAAGCTGGGCGACAACTCGGCCGTGCAGAAGGCCCAGGCTGCGCTCGACGAAGCGAAGAAGATCGACGGCAGTCGCGCCGAGACCTATTACAACGAGGCAATTCTGACTCAGGAGTACCGCACCAAGGGCTCCGAGAAAGAGGCCGTTCCGATGTTCGAGAAGGCGGCTGCGACTTACAAGCAGTTCATCGCCAAGGCCGGCAGCGCGCCGGAGTTCGCCGACGCCGTGAAGCGCGCGAAAGAGCGCGCGCAAGACGCCGAGGACACGGTCAAGTTCATCAAGGAAGGCGAGGCGGCCAAGAACGCACCGCCGCCGCCGCCCCCGCCCGCCACTCCCGACGCCAGCGGTGGCACCCCGCCGCCGGCGCCGCCGCCGGCGGGTGGCAAGAAGTGAAGGGTCCCCGGCTGGGGATGGCGGCTCGCCGCGCAGGGCTTCCCCCGCGCCGGCGGGCCGTCGCCTTCTTGGCGATTGGTTCGCGCGACAATGGAACTTCGGCCCGGGGCGGCTGTCTGTCCCCTTCGTGGTGCTCAGCTGCCAAGAATCCCGAGCCGAAGAGCGGACGGCCCCCGCGAAGCCATTGACGTCGACTCATGGGCCGAAGTACAATCACACTGTAATATCGTCGGAATTTTTTGAGGAGGCTGGAACAATGGCTCGCTCACTCCGGGTTGGTTTCGCGGCAGCTCTGGCAATCGCAGCGTTCGTGACCGCGCCTTCGGCATTTGCACAAGGCAAGGCCAAGGCCAAAGAGTCCAAGGGCGACGATGGGTATGGTTATACGTTCGACGACGACCCGCTGAATGCTGGCGGCTTCGGACCGAACGATGCGACCATTCGTGTTCGTCCCCGCGCAGCGCGCACCACGCTGATCCGTCCGCGCACGTCGTTCGTGCCGGAAATGCTGAAGTCCGTCGAGAACATTTGAACCTGATCGGGTGTCGAGTCGAAACAGGCTCGGGCTGACCGGGACAACCAGGGAATCGGAACCATGGCAAAGGCTGTACTCACGTTCGCGCTCTACCAAGGGGATGCGCTGCAGCGTCGCGAGACCATCGCGCAGGACATCGTCAAGGTCGGAAAGGACCCGAAGAGCCATCTGCGGGTCGACGACGAGCTCGCCTCGCGGATGCACGCCGTGATCGAGGTCGGGAGTCCCGAAGACATCACGCTCATCGATCTGGGCAACGAGCCCGGCACGATGGTCAACGGTGCGCGGGTGAACAAGTGCAAGCTGCATGTCGGGGACCAGGTTCAGGTCGGTGGCACCAAGATCGTGCTCGAGCGGGCAGAGGTTGCCGGCGCCGAGATGGAGGCCGCGCAGGCGGCAGCGGTGGCGGCACCGGCCATGGCGGCGCCGCCGGCCAGCCCGTTCGGCGGCGCGAATCCGTTCGGCGGGTCGAATCCGTTCGCTGCGGCCGCAGCTTCCAGCCCCTTCGCGGTGGGCACGGCCAACCCGTTCGAGGTCGGTGCGGCGGCGCTCAACCCGTTCGCCGCGGGCGCTCAGCAACAAGCGCGGGTCGAAGCGATGCGCGTGCCCGACGACGCCCCGCCCGGCACGTACACCTATACGCTGATCAAGAGCGGCCCCGACGTGCCGGCGGAAGAGGTCGAGGTCCCGCACCTGCAGTCGGTCGAAGTGATGGTGATGTGGGGCACGAACGTGCTGCACGTCTCGCATCTGACCCCGCCCCGGACGTTCTACGTGGGTGAAGAGCAGAGCAAGAATTTCGGCTGCGACTTCTTCATCCCGGCCGAGAAGCTGGGCACCACGCGCCTGCCGGTGGTGGTGGGGGATCGCGCCTCGCTGGCGGTCGTGATTCCGCCGGGTGCCAAGGGCCACATCGAGATCCCGGGGCAGCCGCGCATGACGCTGGACGAAGCGCGCGCCAAGGCGCAGCCCAGTGCCGAGGTGAGCGGTGGGCATCAGTTCCCGCTGCCGGGTGGCGCGCGGGCCCGCGTCGAGCTCGATCAGTTCGTGTTCCAGGTTGCTGCGGTCAACGCCGGCAAGCCGATCAAGCACGGCGTCGGTGCGGGCGTGGACTGGACGGTGGCCGTGTACTTCGCGCTCTCGTTCCTGGCGCACGCGGGCTTGATCGCGGCGATGGCGTTCTTCGTTCCGCCGCTCGGGCTGACCGACGACGAAGGCATCGACAAGGACCAGCTCTATCTCATCCAGCAGTACTTGAAGAGCGCCGCCGAGCGCGAGATGGAAGAGAAGGAGACCGAACAGGTCACCGAGGACAAAGCCGACAACAAGGAAGGCGGTACCGGTACTCGAGCCAAGGGTGAAGAAGGCTCGATGGGTAACCCGACCTCCAAGGCGACCAACAAGCGCTACGCCGTGCAGGGCCCGAAGGACAACCCGGATCCGCACATCGCTCGTCAGGCCGCGCTGCGTGAGGCGCAAGAGTTCGGCATGATCGGCCTCCTCAACACCGGCGCTGCCGGTGACCCGAACGCCCCGACGGCGCCCTGGGGTCGCGACACCTCGCTCGGTCAGGACGACATGTCTGCCCGCGGCAACATGTGGGGCGACGAGATTGGCGACGCCTTCGGCGCGGGCGGTCTCGGCCTGTCGGGCATCGGCGAAGGTGGTGGCGGTCGCGGCGAGGGCATCGGTCTCGGCTCGATCGGCACCCTGGGTCACGGCGCCGGCACCGGCACCGGTCAGGGCTTCGGCTCGGGCCACGGCCGGCTGGGCGGGTCCCACGCGACCCGGGCGCCCAAGGTGCGCATGGGTGCCACCACGGTGAGCGGGCGCCTGCCGCCGGAGGTCATCCAGCGCATCGTTCGCCAGAACTACGGCCGATTCCGCATGTGTTACGAGCAGGGCCTGTCCCGCAACCCGAACCTCGAAGGTCGTGTGCAGGTCCGATTCGTGATTGGTCGTGACGGCTCGGTGTCGAACGTGTCCAACGGTGGCTCCGACATCCCGGACAGCGGCGTGGTGGGCTGCGTGATCAGCGCATACTACGGCCTCTCGTTCCCGCAGCCGGAAGGCGGCATCGTCACCGTGGTCTACCCGATCATGTTCAGCCCGGGCTGAGGCTCCGGTCCGAACGGGCGAACCGAGAGCGCGTCTCCGAGAGGGGGCGCGCTTTCGGCTTTTGTCAGCGCGCCGCCCAGCCGCGAGGGCCCGTGCGGGCGGGCTTCGGGACGCGAGGCAAGGGGCGCCGGCAGGCCGCGTCGGCGCTCGGACCAGCGCGGGGTCGGGCACCGAAAACTTGAAGGAATCTCGCCTAGATCCTGCGACGAACCGCCTTTACTTCGATCCCCCCGTCTGCCTATGCTCGGCTCCGCCGCTTTTGCTGGCGGAATTGCCTCAGGCGTCTTGGGGCAGGGGCTCGCTCCACTCGGGGGCGGGCCCTGGGCTCGGGCTATCGACAGGGTGAGCTCACGATGAATCTCGCAAGTGTTTCGAAGGCTACGTTCCTCGGCGCTGTGATTTTGGCCGCATCTGCCTGCAGCCGGGATCACATCGAGGCGATCAACCTCGCGAACGAGGGTGACCAGGCCATCAAGGTCAACACCGAAGGCGCGATCGCCAAGTACGAGCAGGCCATCCAGCTCGATCCGACCAACCACAAGATCATGTGGAAGCTGTCGAAGGCGTACGAGAAGAAAGAGGACTGGGACAAGATGGCTTCGACGCTGTCCCGCGCGGCGCAGGTCGCCCCCACGTTCGCCAACTACTACTACAAGCGCGGCTACGCGCTGGTGAAGATGGCCGAGGCGGGGAACCCGGACAAGTACGAGGAGGCGAAGGAGCCCCTCAAGAAGTGCGTCGAGAAGGACCCGGGGATGGCCGAGTGCTACCACTTCCTCGGCGAGGCCAGCCTCTGGACGAACGACGAGCAAGGCGCGCTCGACAACTACACCAAGGCCATCGAGCACGACTCGATGACGCCGTACTTCTACCCGCCGCTCGCGGAGCTGCTCATCACCATGCGCTTCTACAAAGAAGCGGAAGGGGTGTTGAAAGAGGGCACGCGCATCATTCCGCCGGGTGAGAAGAACAACAACCACCTGTACGGCATGTACGTGCTTCGCTTCCAGGTCGCGCAGGCCTCGAACGACAAGGCCTCGATGGTTGCAGCCATGGAGAAGGCCGAAGAAGTGGCGGGCGATTCCCACCCCGAGATTTCGTTCAACCTGGGCAGCACCTACGCCGTGATGGAACCGCCGCAGAAAGAGAAGGCGGTTCGCTTGCTCAGCTCGTTCGTCAAGCGGGCCTGCCGCAGTGCCCAGGCCACGAAGTACAAAGAGCAGTGTGAGACCAGCAACACGCTCATCCAGAAGCTCGGCGGAAAGGTCAACTGACCTTGCGCATCCCACGCCGGACCGAACGCCAGAAGGCTTGTTCCGTCGGGCTCACCAGGGCCGGGGCGACAGTGTTTGATTTCGATGTGTCGATGAAGTGCCGTCGTGGTCCCGGGGCAACGCCCGTGACCTCGGCTGCACCAGCGCGTCATTTGTCCGAGGAAGCATGGATCTAGAGCAGCGTCTGAACCACCTCGAGCGTCATCACGATTGGGCGGGCCTCGCCGAAGCGCTCGAGCAAGCCATTGCGGGCGCGCAGGACCCCGCCGAAAAGGCGGAGCTCCATCTCCGTCTCGGGCGCCTGCTCCAGTCGCAGTTCCTGCAGAGCGTGAAGGCGCTCAAGCACTTCCAGGACGCCTTCAAGCTGAACCCGGCGCTGGGCGAGGCCCTGGCAGATGCACGCCGCATCTACTGGGAGCTCGGCAAGCTCAACATGGTTCAGAAGCTGCTCGAGCTTCAGATCAAGAACTCGAACGAGGTCCAGGCGGCGGCGCTGTACCGCGAGCTGGGCGACGTGCTGTGCGATCTGGGCGACTACGAGCGCGCCGCGGACGCGTACGCGCGTGCCATGAGCGACGGGCAGAGCGGGGACGTGGGGCAACTGCTCGACGACGTGATGGTCGGTACCGAGGACTGGCAAGAGCGCATCGGCATCGTGCTGCGCGCTGCCCACGACACCGATTCGGCGGCCGGCAAGGCCGAGGCACTGCTGCGCGCGGCGCGCATCGCACGCCGTTACGCCCCGGACGAGGTCGAAGGCATCCTTGGCCGTGCGTACACGTCCGATCCGGCCAGCGTGGTGGTGTCGGCGCTGTACGAGGGCCTGCTGGTCGAAGCCAGCCGGGCCGATTCGGTCGTGGCCATGCAACGCCAGGTGCTCGAGGGCGTCGCTGATGCGAAGGTGCGCGCCGATCTGGCGTTCCGCTTTGGAGCGCGCTGGGCCTTGCGGCACCAGAATTTCGAAGCCGCGGTGCCCCTGCTCGACGAGGCGCTGCGCCTCGATCCGGGCCACGAAGCGGCGTTCGCGTTCTACCGGGACGTCCACGGCACACGGGACGGGAACTGGGCAGGGGTCGCGGCCAAGGCCGAAGAGCTGGCCGAGCGCGCCGACGGCACGCAGGACCGCGCCTACCTCTTGGCGCAAGCCGGGCTCGTGACCTGGCGAGAAGTCGGCGATCTGATCAAGGCGCGCGGTTGCTTCGCGCGGCTCGCGGCGGCCGATCCCGAGCACCCTGCGCTGGCGGCGTTCGAAGCGCAGATCGGCGAGAAGCTCTCCGGCGCCACGCCCGAGCCGGCGGCGCCCGCGGCCAGCCCCGCGCCGCCTCCGGTCCAGGTGGCCCCCGAGAGCCCAGCTCCGCCGCCAGTGCAGGCTGCGGCCGCGCCGGCGGCTCCCGCCGCGCCGGCCCCCGGCGGCGGTGACGAAGCCAAGATCGCGCAGCTTCGCGCCCAGCTCGAAGAGCAAGAGGCGGGAAAGAAGTTCCACGAATACGTCAAGACGCTGGTGGCGCTCGGCGACGAGGTCACCGACCCTGCCGAACGGGTCGAGCTCTTCTTGAGGGCCGCGGATCTGTACGTGAACAAGTTCGCGAACCAGGCCGAAGCCGTGCGCACCTACGAGCGGGTGCTCGAGGTCGAGCCGGCGAACCCTGCCGCCATCGACTACCTGCGGCAGATGTACGAGAAGCGTCGCGACTGGGAGAAGCTCATCCAGCTCAAGACGAACGAGGCCAACCAGTACGAGGCCGGCCCGGTGCGCAGCGCTGCGTTCAAAGAGATCGCTCAGCTTGCCACCGAGCGCGTGAAGAAGCCCGAGGTGTGCATCGACCTGTGGGCCGTGGTGCTCGAGAACGACGCCGAAGACGCCGACGCGATCGAGGCCTTGGCGCAGCTCTACGAGCGCGCACGGGACTACGACAAGCTGGCCGACGTGCTGGAGAAGCAGGCGCAGATCACCTACGAGACCAGCGCGAAGATCAACGTCTTGAACAAGCTTGGCCAGGTCGTGGGCGATCGGCTCAAGGACGACGTGCGGGCGGTCGAGGCGTATCGCCAGCTGCTCACCCTGCAGCCCGACGACCGCCGCGCTCAAGAGCAGCTCAAGAAGCGCTACGTCACTCTGGGCCGGTGGGACGACCTCGAGGTCTTCTACGCCGAGAGCGGCAAGTGGGACGAGTTCATCCGCGTGCTCGAGAGCAACGAGACCAAGGCCGAGACCAACGAGCAGCGCATCGGCATGCTGCTCAAGATCGCCGAGCTTTGGATGACCCAGAAGGGCAAGCCCGACCGCTCGGCCAAGGCCTACGAGAAGGTGCTCAGCATCGAGCCGACGCACCTGGCGGCCGCCGAGCGGCTGATCCCGGTCTACACCCAGGCGAACAACCCCAAGGGGCTTTCGTCCGCCATCGAGGTGAAGCTGGGGCACGTCGAGGACACCGACGAGCGCCTGGCGCTGCTGCGTGAGGTGGCCGCGCTGTACGAGACGCGGATCAACGACAAGGCCAAGGCCTTCGAGCGTTTCCTGTCCGCCTTCGAGCTCTCGCCGCACGACGAGCAGAGCCAGAGCGACGTGGAGCGCGCCGCCCACCAGACCGGGCGCTGGGACGAAGTGGTCGCGGCGTATCGTGGCGCCGAGGACCGCGCCGAACAGAGCGGGGACGGCGCTGCCGCCAACGTGCTTCGCCTGCGCCTCGGGCGCATCTTGGTCGACGAGGTGGCGCGCATCGACGACGCGCTGACCGAGTACCGCGCGGTGTACGAGAGCGAGCCGGAAAACGCCGTGGCGCTCGAGGCGCTCGAGAAGCTGTATCGCCAGACCGAGCGGTGGAAGGACCTGCTCGACGTCTACGCGAAGAAGCGAGAGCTGGCCTACGACACCGAGACGCGCAAGCCGATCTTGTACGAGATTGCCCGGCTGCACGAGGGGCAGCTCGGCGACTCGGCCTCGGCCATCTCGACCTATCAGGCAGTGCTCGAGGACGACCCGGCGGACGCCGTGGCGCTCGAGGCGCTCGACCGGCTGTACCGCGAGACTTCGGCGTGGGAGGCCTACGGAGACGTGCTCCGGCGCCGCATCGAGCTCGAGGCCACCGAGCAAGAGCTGGTCGACCTGAAGTACCGTCTGGCGCAGACGCAGCATCGGCACCTGGGCGATTCCCCGAGTGCGCTGACCAACTATCGCGAGATCTTGTTCATCAACCAGGACCACGAAGGCGCTCGCCTGGCCCTGGAAGAGATGATGGGCGAAGAGGGGCAGCGCGCCGAGGCCGCCGCCATCCTCGAGACCATCTACGAGGCGCGCGAAGACTGGGAGAAGCTGGTCGGCGCTCTCGAGATCCTGGCCGCATCGGATCCGGACCCCGAGCGGCGTGTGGCACTGCTGCGCAAGATCGCGTCGGTGGCGGCGAACCAACTGCGCGCCCTCGACCGCGCCATCGCCGCCCAGGCGCGCGCGCTGCAACAAGACCCGGCTCTGCCCGACACGCGCTACGAGCTGGAGCAGCTCGCCGAGCAGTCGGGTGCGTGGAACGACGTGATCCGCATCTATCAAGAGGTCGCTTCGGGCCTGGACGACGCGGCGCTGGCGCGCGACTACTGGATGCGGCTGGCCTCGATCCAAGAACAGCTGCAGCTGGTGGCCGACGCGGCCCAGAGCTACGACAAGGTGCTCGCCCTGGACCCGAGCGACGCCGAGGCGTTGGCCGCCATGGACGCGCTGTATCGCGGCACCGGGCACTGGGACGATCTGGTCAGCGTGTTCCGCCGCCGTATCGAGCTGGCGCAAGACGGTACCGAGCGAGAGGGCCTCTACGCGCAGATGGCGCAGGTCTACGAAGAGAAGCTCGGGCGCCCCTCGGAGGCCATTGCGGCCTACCGCGAGGTGCTGGCCCTGGACCCGGCGAGCAGCGTGGCTCTTGCGGCCCTGGACGGGCTCTTCACGCGCCAGAGCATGTGGCCCGAGTTGGCCGAGAACCTCGACACGCAGCTCAGCCTGGCCGACGACGAAGCCACGCAGCTGTCACTGATGTTGCGGCTGGCCTCGCTGCGCGAGACGCGCATGAACGACGTCGAGGCGGCGATCGAAGGCTATCGCCAGGTGCTCGAGCGCGAACCCACGAACGAGCCCGCCATCGCGGCCCTCGAGCGTCTCGGCCAAGCAGCCGAGCACGAGCTGTCGATCGCCGAGATCCTCGAGCCGCTCTATCGCCAGCAGGGCGATTTCCAGAAGCTGATCGGCGTGCACGAGGTGCAGGTCCGCCGGGCCGAAGACGCCTCGCGCAAGGTCGAGCTGCTCCACCAGATCGCGTCGCTCTACGAAGACGCCGCCGGCGACATGAACGCGGCCTTCGACACCATGGGCCGGGCGCTGGCCGCCGATCCGTCCCACGAAGAGACGCAAGGCGCCATCGACCGGCTGGCACGCGGCACGGGGCGCTTTCAGGATCTGGCGCAGGTCTACGAGCGCCTCGCGCAAGAGCAGACTGACCCCGAGCTGTCGAGTCAGCTCTACACCTTCGCCGCCCGGGTGTTCGAGAACGACGTCGGCAACGTCGATCGCGCGATCGAGCTGTACCGGCAGGTATTGAAGATCGACGCCATGAACCTGGCGGCGGCCGAGTCGCTGCAGACGCTCTTCCAGTCCACCGAGCGTTACGCCGACATGGCCCTGATCCTGCAGCGCAAGGCCACCATTCTCGAAGACGCCGAGGACCAGAAGGCCGCCCTCTACCAGGCAGCCGGCATCGAAGAAGAGGTGCTCGAGCGGAAAGAGGCGGCGATCAACGTCTACCTGAAGGTTCTGGAAATCGATCCCGAGGACCTGAAGAGCATCGACGCGCTGATCAACCTCTATCTCGGGCTCTCACGCTGGGAAGAGCTGCTCGGCGTGTACAGCAAGAAGGTCGATCTGGTGATCGACACCGACGAGAAGAAGATGATCTTCTACCAAGTCGGTGCCGTCTACGAGCGCGAGCTTGCCGACGTGAGCCGCGCGATCGACACCTATCAGAAGGTGCTGGAGCTCGATCCGGACGACCTGACGGCCCTCGGCCGGCTCGACGTCCTGTATCAGACCGCGCAGAACTGGCCCGAGCTGCTGAGTGTGTTGCAGCACGAGGCCGAGCTCACCCAGGACCCGGCCGAGGCCGTCAGCTTCCAGTACCGGATCGCCGAGCTGTTCGAGAAGCACCTGTCCGACGTCGAGCGGGCGGTCGAGCTGTACCGCGACATTCTGGGCATTCAGTCCGACCACCAGCCCACGCTGGCGGCCCTCGAAGGCATCAAAGACGGCGACCGCGCGGCGCTCGCCGCCGCCGGCGTCCTCGAGCCGGTGTACGACGCCCTGGGCGAGTGGCAGCGCCTGGTCAGCGTGCTCGAAGTGCAGGTGCGCCACACCGAAGACGCCTACGGCAAGGTCGAGCTCTTGCATCGCATCGCTCGGCTGTACGAAGAGAGCCTGGCGGATCCCCACAGCGCGTTCGCGACCTATGCGCGGGCGGTGCAGGCCGATTCGCAGAACGAAGAGTCCCTGGCCTCGCTCGAGCGCCTGGCCAACCTGATCGAGAAGTGGCCGGCGGTGGCCGAGCTGTACGACGCCGAGCTGGACAAGCTGGGCGAGCAGCCCGAGCGCGTGGTCGAGCTCGGCTTGCGGGTCGCGCAGGTCTACGAGGTGCAGCTCGAGAGTCTCGACAACGCGGTGGCCCGCTATCGCCGGGTGCTCGAGGCCGACTCCGAGAATCAGAGCGCGGTGCGTGCTCTCGATCGGCTCTTCACCCAGGCCGAGCGCTGGGTCGAGCTGACCGAGGTGCTCAAGCGCGAGGCCGACATCGGGCAGAGCCCCGACGAGATCCTCGAGTTCAAGTTCCGGCTGGGGCAGGTGTATCAGCTGCGCCTGGGCGACCTGGACCGGGCCATCGAGGCCTACCGCGAGGTGATCAACGCGGCGCCCGAGAACGCCGACACGCTGGCGGCCCTCGAGGGCCTGTTCGAGTCGGGCGTGAAGCAGCTGGAAGTGGCCGAGATCCTCGAGCCGCTCTACCAGCAGGCGGGCGAGTGGGAGAAGTTGATCCGCGTGCGCGAGGCCGAGCTCGCTCACATCGCCGACGCCGACCAGCGCATCGCCATGTACCACCGCATCGCGGAGGACGCGGAAGAACGCTTGATGGACCCGGTTCGGGCCTTCGAAGTCCACGTGCGCGCGCTCAAAGAGCGGCCGCTCGAAGAGCGAACGGGCGAAGAGGTCGAGCGCCTTGCCGGCATGATCGACGGCGGCTGGGAGCAGCTCGCCAACGCCTATGCGGACGTGCTGGGCATCGAGGGTAACGAAGCCCCGACGCAGGCCGCCGTGGGCAAGCGTCTGGCACGCGTGTTCGAAGAAGAGCTGGCTGACGTCGCCAAGGCGGAAGAGACCTATCGCTACGTGCTGACGGTCGTCCCGTCGGAGGTGGACGCGCTCGCCAACCTCGATCGCATCTATACCCTGCTCGAGCAGTGGCCCGAGCTGGCCGGCGTGCTCGAGCAACGCGCCGAGGCCGCCGAAGACCCGCGGGACAAGGTGGAGCTCAACACCCGGCTCGGGCAGGTGTACGAAGAGCAGCTGGGCCAGGTCGACGACGCGATCCGGGCGTTCCGTCGGATCTTCGATCAGCTCGAACCCGCCAACGAAGACGCGATTGCCGCGCTCGGGCGCATCTACGAGCAGACCGAGAAGTGGGTCGAGCTCGACGGCGTGTACCGGCGCGAGCTGGAGAACGCCGCCGGTGACGTCCAAGAGGCGGAAATCCGCGCGAAGCTGGCGCGGCTGGCCTCCGATCGGCTGGGCAAGCTCGAAGAGGCGATCGAGGGTTGGAAGCGCGTGCTCGACCTTCGCGGCGAGGATCCGGAAGCGCTGTGGGCGCTGGCCGGCCTGTACGAGCAGCAGGGCAAGTGGGCCGAGCTCACCGACATGCTCGAGCGGCACTTCGACATCGCCGAGAGCGACGAAGAGCGCGTGAACATCTTGACCCGCCGCGCGCGGCTGTTCTCCGAGCAGCTGGGCCGCGACGACGAAGCGCTCGAGACCTGGCAGCGCGTGCTGGACATCGACTTCTCCAACGTGGCGGCGCTCCGTGCCATCGCGCAGATCTGGCGTGTGCGCCAAGATCCGCGCGAGCTGGTCGCGGCGCTGCACGCCAGCATCGACCGGGCAGCGGCATTGCTCGATCCGGCCGAGCTGGTCGCCACCTATCGCGAGCTGGGCAAGACCTACGGGCAGGTGCTCGAGCAGCCCTTCGAGTCGGCGGAAGCGTGGCGCAACCTGCTGGAAGTCGACCCCCACGACTTCGAGGCGATGGCCGAGCTCGAGCGCGTGTATCGCGCGGAAGAGCGCTGGCCCGAGGTGGTGGACGTCAAGCTGCGTCGCGCCGAGGCGCTCGAGGAGCCGTCGGAGAAGATCCGCGAGCTGCTCGAGGTCACCCAGATCTGGAAGAAGGAAGTCAACGACTACGACAAGGCCACGCCCGCTTTCGAGCGCGTGCTCGGGATCGACCCGACGCACGACGAGGCCTTCGAGTCGCTCGAGCGGCTGCACACCGCAGCCGAGCGCTGGGAGCAGCTGGTCGAGCTGTACCTGAACCGCCTCGAGACGCGCGAAGAGGTGGT
Source organism: Polyangiaceae bacterium (assembly GCA_023150915.1). Classification (GTDB taxonomy): domain Bacteria; phylum Myxococcota_A; class Polyangia; order Polyangiales; family Polyangiaceae; genus JADJKB01. Next base: position 8,174 of record JAKLKA010000061.1, on the reverse strand, counting down.
CGAGAAGAACGACCTTCTGCGGCGCATCGCCCACGTCTTCGAAGAGAAGCTGGACGACAAGAACCAGGCCTTCGACGCCCTGGTGAACGCCTTTGCCGAGGACTACGGCGACGACGAGAGCGTGCGCTACCTCGAGAAGATGGCAGCGGGCACCGGTCGGTGGGGCGAGCTGATCAACACCGCCAACGCCTGGCTGAAGGAAGAGGAAGACTCGCGCAAGAAGATCGACCTCTGCCTGCGCCTGGGCAAGTGGTACGGCGAGGACCTCGGCCATCCCGAGTACGCCCAGCCGTATTACGCGCAGGTGATGCAGCTGGACCCGAACAACGTCCAGGTGTTGCGGCAGATGGCGGCGATCTACCGGCTTGGCGCCCAGTGGCAGAAGATGGGCGAGACGCTGACCCGCGCCCTCGACGTCGCCGTGGCGAACGAGGACAAGAAGGTGATCTTGTGCGACCTGGGCGATCTGCTCGAGAAGCACATGAATCAGGCCGACCAGGGCATCACGTTCTATCGGCGCGCCCTCGACGTGGATCCGCTCTTCTTGCCCGGTCTGGAAGCGCTCGAGCGCATCTACGACGAACGCGGCAACCACGCCGACCTGGTCCAGATCCTCACCAGCAAGGTGAAGGCGCTGACCGATCCCGATCAGATCGCGCAGCACAAGATGCGCCTCGGCGGCCTGTACGAGACCGCGCTCGGCGATTTCGAACGTGCTGGCAAGGTCTACCGTGAGGTGCTCGAGCTCGACGGCAGCAGCATCTTCGCGCTGCGCGGCCTCGAGCGCATCTACCAGGCGCTGCAAGACTGGCCGGACATGGTCGACGTCCTCGAGCGTCAGCTCGACGTGGTCGAGACCGAGCGTGAGCGGGTGGACGTGCTGCTCAAGCTGGCCCAGATCCAGGAAGAACAGTTCCTCAAGGCCGACATCGCTGCCCAGCGCCTGGAACAGGCGGTGGAGATCGACGCCAGCTGCGAGTCCGCTTACGTCAGCCTGGAGCGCTGCTACCGGCGGCTGAAGCAGTGGCTGGATCTGATCAACACCTACGAGCGCCACATCAGCGAGGCGGCAGACCAGGCCACCAAGGTCGAGCTCTACGCGGCCATGGCCGAGGTGTACGCGCAAGAGGTCGGAGACGTCGACCGCGCGATCGACGCCTATCAGAACATCGTCGACCTCGATGACACCAACATCGCGGCGCTCGATGCGCTCTCCAAGCTCTACGAGAAGCAGGGCGACGCGGCACGGGCCATCGAGTCCATGACCCGCGTGGCCGACCTGACCTCCGACGGCACGCAGCGCGTGGAGATGTACTACCGCATCGGCAAGGCGCTGGACGAGAAGCTGGGCGACCGCTCGCAGGCGCAAGAGCGCTTCGAGATGGCGCTCGATCTCGACCCGACCCACCTGCCCACCCTGGCGGCGCTGCGCATCATCGCCGTCGACGAGCAAGACTGGGACCGCGCAGCACGCTACCTGGAGCAAGAGCAGCTCAACACCCAGGCCCCGCGCGCCCGCGCGAAGCTCTTGGTCGAGCTCGGCAAGCTGCGTGACGAAATGCTGAACGAGCACGAGCAGGCCGTCTTGGCCTACGAGCTCGCGATGCAGTGCGATCAGGACTGCGAGGAGGCGGCGCTACCCCTGGTGCAGGAGTACAGCAACGTCGGCCGCTGGCAAGAAGCCGAGCCGCTGGCGGAGATGCTGGTCAAGAAGAGCAAGAACCGCGAGCGCCACGAGCAGCACATGCTGCAGAAGCTGCTCGGCCGGGTCCATGCCGCGCTGGGCAACCACGACCGTGCGCTGCGCGCTTACCAGACCGCCAACCAGCTCGATCTCACCGATCAAGAGGCCATCCGCGGGATAGCCGATGCCGGCTACGAGATGAAGGACTGGCCGACGGCGCTCACCAACTACCAGAAGGTGTTGACCGCCCTCGGCGAGGAAGACGTCGAAGCGCGCACGGACGTCTACTATCGGCTGGGCTGCATCAAGCGCGAGCAGAACCAGGCCAAGCAGGCCATCAACAACTTCGAGAAGGCGCTGGCTCTCAACGGCGAGCACCGTCCCACCCTCGAGGCGTTGATCGACGTCTATGCACACGCCAACGACTGGAAGCAGGTCGCTGCCTACAAGCGGCAGATCCTGGATGGCGTGTATGACGGCGAAGAGCGCTACAACCTGCTCAACGAGATCGGCGACCTCTGGGCAGAGAAAGAGAAGAACGCGGTCAAGGCCATCGAGGCGCTGGAAGAGGCGCAAGAGCTGAAGCCGCAGGACCACGTCCTCTTGCACAAGCTGCTGCAACTCTACGGCGAGGCCTCGGAGTGGCAGAAGATGATCGACACGCTGCACTCCATCGCATCCATCGAGGAAAAGCCGGAGCTGAAGAGCCGGTACTTCTACACGATGGCGCAGATCTACCGCGACAAGCTCAACGACCTCGACCGGTCGGTGGAGCTGTTCAACGAGTGCCTCGACCTGAACCCCGGTTACCTGCAGGCGTTCGAGCGGATCAACAAGATCCTGACGCAAGAGAAGAACTGGAAGCAGCTCGAACGGTCGTACCGGAAGATGCTGCACCGCATTGCCGGGAAGGGGAACACCGACCTGGAGCACACGCTGTGGCACCAGCTGGGCCTCATCTATCGCGATCGTCTGCAGCGCTCCGAAGAGTCGATCGAGGCTTTCAAGATGGCGGTGACCATCAAGCCCGACGACGTGATGCAGCACCAGATCTTGGCCGAGCTCTACGAGGTCAGCGAGCGCTTCGACGAGGCCATCACCGCCCAGCGCCGGATCCTCGAGACGGATCCGCTCAAGGTGGACCCGTACCGTGCCCTCTATCGCTTGTACCTGCAGAAGCACTCGTACGACGAAGCCTGGTGCATTGCCGCCGCCATGGCCTTCATGAAGAAGATCGACGGCGAGGAGAAGCAGTTCTTCGAGGACTACAAGCCGCAGGGCATGCTGCCCGTGAAGGGGCGCCTGGGCAACGAGCACTGGGTGAAGTTCTTGTTCCACCCAGACGAGAACATCTACGTCTCGAAGGTGATGGAGATGATCGCGCCGGCTGCGCTGCAGGCGAAGATCGCGCAGCTGCAGTCCCAGGGGAAGCTGCCGACCCTCGACAAGCGCTTCAAGCAAGATCCAGCGTCTTCCACCGTCACCTTTGCCAAGACGTTTGGCTGGGCGGCTCAGGTGCTCGGCATCCCGTCGCCCGAGCTCTATGTCCGGAACGACGTTCCCGGGTCGATCGTGGCCGTGCCCGCGGTGCCGCCGGCCTCTCTGGCCGGGCAGACCGTGCTCACCGGGTTCCAGCCGCAAGAGCTGACCTTCATCTGTGGCAAGCACCTGGCCTATTACCGCGGCGAGCACTACATCCGCACGCTGTTCCCGACCCAGGCCGAGCTCACCATCATGCTCTTCGCGGGCGTGATGATCGCAGCCCCCAACACCCCGATGCCTCCGGATCTGCAAGCGCAGATCCGTGCCACGGCGCAAGAGCTGGCGAAGTACATGCAGCCCGTGCAGCTGGAAGGCCTGCGTATCGTGGTGAAGAAGTTCATCGACGAGGGCGCCAAGGCGAACATCAAGCGTTGGAACCAGGCGGTGGAGCAGACGGCGTGCCGGGCAGGCCTTCTGGTCTGCGCGGATCTCGAGATCGCAAAGAAGATCATCGGTGCCGAGCCGAGCTTGCCGGGCGATCTCACGCCGCAAGAGAAGATCAAAGATCTGCTCTTGTTCAGCGTGAGCGAGAGCTACGCGCAGCTCCGCAAGGCGCTGGGCATCGCGGTGGGCTGAGTCGGGCGCGCGGGCAGGGTGCGGCGTGACCCGCCGCACCCTACGCCGGCGCCTTGCCGCGCCGGCAGGGCGCGGGGTGCGTGCCGAGCGGGTCGCGGGCTGCGCACCGACCAGGCCGGCGGCCCGCTATTTGCCGGGCAAATCCAGGGTGACGCGGGCGCCGGTCGAGAACGTCCAGTGGGCGCGGGCCGAGCCCAGGTCGCCCGACGAGCGGCTCGAGTAGTACCCCATGTCGAGCTCGAGGTAGGGGCCGAACCCGATCTTGTCGAACGCGTACCAGTCGCCGCCGACCATCAGCCGCAGCCACTCGACGCCCGAGTACGTCACGTCGTTGCCCAGGCCCGAGAGGGTGGTCGTGCGATAGCCGATGCCCGCCAGCATCCAGGGATCGAAGCGCACCCCCTGAACCAGGTGGTAGCGGACGAACGCGCCTGCCGCCATGCTGCTGGCCTTGCAGTCGCTGCACGACGAGCCCGGGCTGCCCAGGCGCAGGTACTGACCGAAGGCGCCCAGGGCCACAGTGCGGCTGACGCCGTAGGCCGCGTCCAGACCGAAGGCCCAGCCGGCGCCCATCGCATCGGACTGCGGCGCATTGGCCTCGAGCGAGCCGAAGGGCACCGCGACGCCCACCAGAGGCGACAGCTGGAAGTGGCCGCCCAGCGCGTCCGGCGCCGGGACCACCAGCGGCGGCTCGGGGCCGTCGTCGTCCGGTGCCTCGGTGGGCGCACGCTTGGCCTTGGGCTTCTTGGCGTCGCCAGGGGCAGGCGCGTCTTCCGAGCCCTCTTCCTCGACGGATTCTTCGGGCGGCTCTTGCGCGGACGCGGCCAGGGGAAAGCCCCCGAGGGCGGCAGCCGCGAAAAGTGGCCAGAACCTCGACATGGGCGCCTTGTTAGCACGGTGGTGGCGGTCCGGGACAGCCCCTTCCGGTCCGGCCCGCCGGCGGCGCACCAGCGTCCAAGCAGATCGTTCACGAGACGCGCAACTGCCGCGTCGAACCCGCCGATGACGTCTTCGAGATGGAGACGAGCATGACCAAGGCGCTGGACGAGACACAAGAGGTCACGGGGCAGAGCACGAAGGGGCCGTGGTTCCTCGAGCTGGGGTCGGCGGAGGGCACGACCCGCGCGCGGCTGGAGCTGGGGCGCCCGCTGGTGCTCGGCGCCGGAGCGACCGCCGACGTGCGCGTGGCCGACCCCACGGTCAGCGCTCGCCACTGCCGCATCACCGGCACGCCGCGCGGGCTGGTGGTGGACGACCTTGGATCGAAGAACGGTGTGTTCGTCGGATCGGCGCGCGTCCCGCATGCCGTGCTCGGTGGGCGCACGGGCGTGTTCGTGATCGGGCGCACCACGGTGGTGGCGCGAGCGGAGGAGCCCGATGGGGCGGGGCAGGGCGCCGGCATTCCCGGGCTCGTGGGCTGTTCGGCAGCCATGCTGCACGTTGCCGACTTGGTGCGGCGTCACGCGCCGCTGCGGGCGCCAGTGCTGGTGCATGGTGAGTCCGGCACGGGCAAGGACGTGATCGCCCAGGCGCTGCATCGCCTCAGCGGGCGCGCCGGCGCGTACGTCCCGCTCAACGCGGGCGCGTTCACCGAGTCGCTGGCCGACGGCGAGCTGTTCGGACATCGCCGCGGGGCGTTCACCGGAGCGATCGCCACCCGGGCGGGCGCGTTCGAGCAGGCCCAGCGCGGGACGCTGTTCTTGGACGAGGTGGCCGAGCTCTCGCCCAGCGTTCAGGTCAAGCTGCTGCGCGTGGTCGAGGACGGCGCGGTTCGCCCGGTGGGGGCGACGCAGCCGGTGCCGGTCGACGTGCGCGTGGTCTCGGCAACCTGGGCCCCGCTCGAAGATTGGGTGCGCGAAGGGCGCTTTCGCGCCGACTTGTTGCATCGCCTCAGCACGGTCGTGATCCAGGTCCCGCCCTTGCGCCAGCGCAAGAGCGACATCCCGATGCTGGCTCACGCACTCTTGGCTCGCTACGTTCCCGAGGTGGGGCCCCGGCGACTCACCAGCAGCGCCGTGGCCAAGCTGACCGCGCACACCTGGCCGGGGAACGTTCGCGAGCTCGGCGCCGTGCTGTACCGCGCCGCAGTGGATGCGGCCGGCGGCGTGATCGACGCCAGCCACGTCGAGCTGGCGGCGTCGTCAGGCGGGCGCCGGCCGAACGCGCTGTCCCCCGACGAGGCCCTGGATCTGCTCGAGCGCCACCGGGGGGTCACCGCCGCGGCAGCGCGGGCGGTCGGGGTTCCGCGATCGACCTTTCGATCGTGGCTGCGGAAGGTGCCGGCCTAGTGCGGTTCAGAACTGGCCGACCAAGCCCAGACCCCGCGAGCGCTCGTCGATCAAGGGGACGAGCGCGGCGTTCAGCCCGGTGCGCTTCGCGCTCGGGCGAGCGCGCTTGCCGATCGTGGCCTTGTTCGAGCCGGTGTCGATGAAGTAGTACGCCACGGTCCCGGCCGCGGCCACGCCGGCGACGACGAAGCTCACGGTTGCCCACGTCTTCTGCGAGTCGCCGTCCTCGACGCGCTGGTTGTACTTGCTGCACGCATCCGAGAAGTTCACCGGCGCCGTCTTCGGCGGTGGGCCGCAGGGGCCGCTCACGCCCTGCTTGTCCGCTTCGGTCAGGATCTGCTGGCGAATGGAATCGGCGTCGTCGTAGCTCTTGCTCGACGCCAGGGCGAAGCCCGCGCCGCCGGCCAGGCCCAGCACGGCGACGCCGCCGCCGACCCAGGCAAGCGGGGTCTGCTTGGCCCAGGTGAGGAAGCCGGGTTTGCCCGAGCCCTTGTCGCCCTCGGGCCCGGCCGGACCCGACGGGGGCATGGGCGCCGGGCCGCCGGCGGTGGGCGGGGGCGCGCCCGTGCCGGGAGGGGTGCCCCCGGGCGGCAGCGGAGCGACCGGGGTCGTCCCGTCGCCGAAACCCAGATCCACCGAGCCCGACTGGCCGGCGATGGCGGTGACCGCCGAGGTCGCCGTCTTGCCGTCCTTGCGCGCCTCGAGGTTGTGCGAGCCGGGCTTGAGATAGATGGGGCCGCCCAGCGGCGAACGCCCTTCCAGGGTGCCGTCCACGAAGACGTCCGCCCCTTCCACGACGTTCACTCGGAGCTCGCCCACGCTGGCCTTCGCCGTGGCGAGGCCGCGCTCTGCTTCCTGGCGCTCGGCGGCGCTCGCCTCTTTGTTCTCGCGCATGTACTGAGCGAAGTGCTTGGCCGCATCGGCCTCGCGCGCGGAGCGCAGCTCGCTTTGTGCGAGGTTCAGCAGGACGGCGGGGTGCTTCTTCAGCGCATATGCCTGAAGGAACGCGGCACGCGCTTTGTCGTACTGCTTGTTGTCGTAGAATTTGACGCCTTCTTGGAAGCGTTCGCGCGCCATCTGGATCGTCGCGTCGTCTTGCGCTCGGGCGACGCTGGGGGTGGCGAGAGGAACGGAGGCGGCGAGGAGCGCAGCGAGAACTGTGGAAAATCGACGCGTCATGGATGCTCGTCAGAGAAGAAAGGCGGCTGCCTCAGAACGGGGTCTCGCGGACTATAGACCCTCCGCCCGGTTTCGGGGTGGTGGGCTTGGGACCCACGCCCACCGGTTTGACGACCGGCTTGGGCGCCGGCGGCTTGGGCCCCGCTGCGGGCTTGGCTTCGGCGACCGGCTTCGGTGCAGGCGGCTCGGGCGCGGGCGCGGGACTCGCCGTCTCGCGTGGCGGCGGCGCTGCCGGCGACTCTGCCGTCTTCGGCGGGGTGGGGGAGGCCGCCTGGGTCTGTGTGGCCGCGGGCACCGAGCTGGTGCGCTCGGTGGGCTTGGCTTCTTCGGTCGAGCCACCGCCCATCACCAGCTTCACGCCGACCAGCACCAAGATCAACGCCGCTACGCCGAGCACGACGAACACCACGCCGCCGCGCTTGACGGGCGTGACGGGCGCGTCGTCCTCGTAGCGTGGTGGGGCGATGGCTGCGCTGCGCTGCGAGCGAGGTTGTTCGGCCACGACGGCGGGCGCGACAACGACGGCCGGAGCCGGAGGCTGCGGCGCAGGCGCTGGCGCTGGCGCCGCAACGGCGACCGGCGCGGGCTCGGGCGCGATCACCGCGGCAGCCTGCGGCATCGCGCCGGCGGCCTCTTCATCCACGCTGCCCAGCACCAGGGTCTTGCTCGCCCCCGACGGTGCCCGCGGGCCCTCGACGGCGGGCGGTGAGCCGGCGATCATCGTCTGCTTGGGATCGACGGCGGGCGCTGTCGGCGCTGCGGCCGCAGGCGCTGCCGTTTCCGGGGCGGGCGGCGGCTTCGAGCCGCCGGCGGCCTTCACGGGAATGCCGACGATCTTCTGCGTCCGCGCGCCCGCTTCGACCGGCGCGGGCGCGGGTGCCGGTGCTGGCGCGGGCGCGGCCACG
>JAKLKA010000255.1 GCA_023150915.1 Polyangiaceae bacterium | reverse complement strand
CGCCGCCGCTCGAGCCGCCGGCCCCGCTCGCGCCGCCAGCCCCGCTCGCGCCGCCGGCCCCGCTCGCGCCGCTGACTCCACCGGTGGCACAGGACCCTCCGCTGCACTCGCCGAGCTCCGAGACAGATGGAAAGAGCCCACAGGCAACGACCCCGAGACCGACCAGAGCCAGAAGCCAAGCACGTGACGAAGGCATGCAGACTCTTCGAGCCTACCACGGGGAGCACGCGCGCCAGCTGCGACCGCACTCCCGATCGGTTCTCGTCAGGGCGACCTGCAGCGTCCGGCTCAGGAGCGAGGCAATCGGACCGGGGTCGAGGCGCGAGGCCCGGCGGTCGTCAGTCCGGAGCCGGGGGCAACCGGTGTCGGCGTAGTCCCGCGAGCTCCGCGCTGCGCCACAGCGAGAGCAGCGTGTACGCAGGGGCGCGCCGGATTGCCGTCAGTGGTCTGCGGCAGCGGCAGCGTCATGGGCTCGCCGGCTCGCGAGGCGGCGTGACCGAAGACGCGTCCCTTTTCGCAACCGTCCGGCCCGACTTCCGGGCGGGGATGGCTGCGACCGCCGCGTCGCACTGCGGCTGCGGCGTCGCGCCGCGAGGGGCGCACTTTGCCGACCCCAGCGCTCGGCACGCGCCTTGCTGAGTGCGCTGTATGGGAAGGCTGAGTCTCGCGCTTTGCTGTCTGGCCGTTGCGAACCTTGCTTGTGGGTCGGGCGATGATTCATCCGGCGCCGCGGCGGGTGGCTCGGGGGGTACGAGCGGGGCCGGCGGTGGTAGCGGCGGCGCAGGGGGCAGCGCGGGCAGCGCGGGCAGCGCGGGCAGCGCGGGCAGCGGCGGCGGCGCCGGCAGCACCGGCTGCGAGCCGTTCGGACGCTGGCCAGCCCCCGAGCTCACCTTCACCTTGCCCGCCGAGTCGGGCAAGGGCGCGTACTACCCGGACGTGCAGAAGAGCTTCCCCCAGGTCGACTGGTCGAAGCTCGACCGGCTGTACATCCCTGCCGGCACGTACCCTCAGATGGCGATCGGGAACCTCCCCAAGCGCGCGGCCACGCGTCCGCTGGTGATCACCAACCAAGGGGGTCAAGTTCGAGTCGGCCCCCCCGAGAAGGGCGCGAACTATCTGTGGACGCTGGGTGGTGGCTCGAACTGGGTGCTCACCGGGCGTTACGACCCAGATGCCAAGACGGGCGACGCGGGCTTCGTGGGCCACCGGTGCGGGGCCTACGCCACCTCGCGCGACCACTATGGCTTCGTCAGCGACGACGCTTACGCCAAGGGGACGTACCTTCACATGGGGATCTCGGTCGGGCAGGCCACGGACTTCGAGCTCGAGTTCCTCGAGATCACGCGCTCGGGCTTCGCGGGCATTCGCTTGCTGAACAAGCTCGAGAGTGGTCAGCCGGCGCTGCCGATGAGCAATGTGCGCGTTCACGATACCTACGTGCACGACACCGACGGCGAGGGCATCTACTTCGGCTGGACCGGCAGCCCCCCGTCGAACCTGATGAGCGGCCTGAAGGTCTACAACAACCGCTTCGTGCGCACGGGGAACGAGGCCCTTCAAGTTCAAGATCTGGGCGACGAGACCGAGATCTACGACAACGTCATCGCGTTCGCGGCCCTCCGCTGGCGCGACAACGGGCTCGGCAAGTATCAGGACGGCAACTCGCAGATCGCAACCCGTCAGGGCACGATCACGATCCGGAACAACGTCTTCTACGGCGGCGCGGGCGTGTTGCTTTCGTTCTGGAGCCAACCGCAGACCGGCGACGGCGAGCGCCAGGTCCGCTTCGAGAACAACTTCTTCGGCGACTCGCGGAACCTCTTGGCCTACTTCGGGGGCAGCAGCACCGGGGCTTCGACCTTCGTCTTCAAGGGCAACTTCTTCCGCCCCGGGGCGTTCAGCTATACCGGCGTCGATCCCAGCGCCAAGCCGCCTAGCGCGCTCTTCGGGTTCGGCGCCGACATCGCCGGCCCGGTCAGCTTCGAGGGCAACCAGTGGGAGGGCACCGCCAAGCTGGTCGCGTCGTCGAAGGCGGTCGAGAGCGGCAACGTGAGCGGCCCGCTGCCCGCCATCGAGCTCGTCGACGATGGCCTTCCGCCGGGGGTGACGCCCGAGCGACTCGAAGCGTGGGTCGCCGCCACCACGCTGGCGCCAGGGAGCCCGGCTCGCAGCTACGCGGCCGGCGACTGGGTGATGTACGACGCCCAGCTCTACGAGTGCACGAAGCCCAGCACGAACGAGCCGCCGCCCGATCACCCCGGGTCGTGGAAGAAACACCCGCTGCCGGTGGACGATCTTCGCGCGGTGGCGGGCAGCAAGTACGAGAAGCTGGGCGTGCGCTGACGCGTCACTGAAGTCCCGAGGCTACGCGCGAGCCTCACGGACAGACCGCGCGCGCGAGCTCGGCACCCTCGCCGCCGGCGCCCCGGGCCACGGCGCAAGCATCGGCGGGCTTGCCCGCTTGCTGGTAGCGCAGCGCAAGCGCCCGAAGCAACGTCCGCGCGCGCGCGTCGCCAGCGGCGGCGCGGAGGAACCCCCAGGCCCGCCCTGGATGCCCGACGCTGACGTAGCTGTCGATCAGGCCGCCCTCGGCGCTCTGGCGAACCACCTCCGAGCACGGAAGTGTCGGGTACCTGGCCGCGACTTCCAGGGCGTTCTTGTATTGCGCCAGCGCTTCACCGGGGTCGTGCACGCGGCGGGTGTCCGCGACGCGCAGCGCGGCGTAGGCGAAGCTCACGTTGTCGGGTGGCGGGTATTTGAGCACCTCGGCGTAGGCCACGCGCGCAAGGTCCCACTTCGAGGGGTCGGCGACGGAATCTTTCGCGAACAGCTCGCCGAAAGCCAAGTACGCCAGCGGGATCAGGCGCGAGCGCGGATGATCTCGGATCAGCAAGTAGTAGCTCTTGCGCGCCTCGGCGAGCTCCGAGCTCTCTTCGTGCGCCAGCGCCCGGTCGTAGAGGGCGCGCTCCTCCGGCGCGACCGACAGCTCTCGCGCCTGGCGCAGCTCACCAGCGCAGGCCTCGAGGGGGGTCGCCGCGGGCGCACGCGCGGCCGCAAGAGGCCGCTCGACGCGCGCCGGTTCGTCGGCTTCCTCGGCCGTGGGGACGACCACCGCCGTGGGCTTCGGCGCGGGCCGCGTCGCCCCGCCGCACGCGCTGCAGACCACCGACACGATGAACCACCCAGCCCGCATGAACCGGGCGTGTAGCACGGGACGGGTCCGTGTGCGCTTCGCGTTCGGGCGAAGGCGCAGCGCCTCACGGATGGGTGAAGCCCAGCATCCAGGCGTAGATGTCGTGCCCGGCGCTGAGGTCGTAGGTCTTGGTCCACGAGTCGTGCCCGACACCGGGATAGATGGTCATCTTCGCGGCCACCGGGGCGGGTGCCGTGCATTGGGCCAGGCCCTCCATCGGGACCTTGGTTCCCGACACGTCCACCGTGCCGTCCTGGTCCCCGTGGAAGGCCCAGATCGGGACCTGGCCGAGCTTGCAGCCTTGCTTGCCCCACGCACCCTTGCCGTCACCCGCGATGGAGACGAAGGCGGCGATCTTCTCGTTCAGGTGCGCGCCCACGTAGGACCACGAGCCGATGGCGCCGCAGCTCAGCCCGGTCAAATACACCCGCTTCGGATCGATGGGGTAGGCGCCGATCGCAAAGGTGATGAAGTCGTGGACCTCGGCAGCGCTGGGGCAGCCACCCCCGGGGTGTTGGGGCGAGAGCACCACGAACGGGCGCGAGTTCGGCCACTGATCTTTGCCGATCAGCTTGGGCGGCCCGGCGGCCTTCACCTTGGCCAGCTCGGTGGCGTCACCCGAGCCGTTCTCGCCGACCCCGTGCAAGAAGACCATCAGCGGCGGCTTGGGCGTCATCACGGGGGGCAAGTACTCCCAGTAGCCCTGCTGGGCGTACTTCGTTCCGATCGGGCGCGCGGTGTGGCGACTGCTCGAGGGTCCCGCGCTCACCGAGCCACCGGTCCCGCCGCTGCTCGCTCCGCCGCTGCTCGCTCCGCCGCTGCTCGCTCCGCCGCTGCTCGCTCCGCCGCTGCTCGCTCCGCCGCTGCTCGCTCCGCCGCTGCTCGCTCCGCCGCTGCTCGCTCCGCCGCTGCTCGCTCCGCCGC
>JAKLKA010000254.1 GCA_023150915.1 Polyangiaceae bacterium | reverse complement strand
CCAACGGGTTCGAATCCCGTCCAGCCAAGGGTGCGCCGCCATCTGGAAGCGAGCCTTGCGTGGCAAATCCAACCGAACAGGGAGGCTTGCTGCGAAGCGTAGGCAGCGAGGGTGCAGGCCGTGTGATTGGGCTGCGAAATAGGCGCCATGTCTCGGAAGCTCACTCATTCGCACCTCATCGAAGAACGGGCTCGCACCATGCGCTTCGCGCAGACGCCCACCGAAGAAGCGCTGTGGCGCGAGCTTCGTGGCGGCAAGCTGGGCGTGGTCGTTCGTCGTCAGTATGTCGTCGGCCGCTACATCGCGGACTTCGCCGTGCCCTCCGCGCGCGTCGTGAATGAGGTCGATGGCGCGTACCAAGCCAGCCGCCGCGTGGCGGACGCGCGCCGGGACCGCGAGCTCAGGCGCCGCGGGTGGCGGGTGCTGCGGCCGCCGGCGGCGCTGGTGGCGCGGGACGTGACCGAGGCGGTTCGGCGCGTGCGCGCGGCGCTCGGCGGCGGTGGGTGAGGGTGGCGATCGCCACCCGACTTCGCCACTTCGCCACCCTGTGAGCGAGCAAGACCTACCGGGTTTTGGGTTCATCTCGCTGGCACGCCGCTCGCTGAGGTGGCCGTGGTGTGGGCCACCCCGCACACGCCTTCCCGGAGCCCGAGCGCTCGCGCTTCCGCCACCGGCCGGAGAGCACCGTGCTCTACCAGACGGTGGCGGAGCACTGGCCGGCGTTCCTCGAGCAGGCCGAGGAGCGGGGCGGCTTGCCGCGCTTCGTGGTGAAGGAGTTCGAGGAGTACCTGCGCTGCGGGCAGCTCGAGCACGGCTGTCTGCATCTGGTCTGTCGCGAGTGCGGGTACTCCGAGTTGGTGGCGTTCAGCCGTAAGAAACGCGGGTTTTGTGCCTCTTGTTTGGGCAGGCGCATGGCGGACACCGCCGTCCACCTGGAGCAGAGCGTCCTGCCGCGCGTGCCGATCCGTCACTGGATCTGCTCTCTGCCGTGGGGCTTGCGCGCCCTGCTCGGTTACGACCGGAAGCTCTGTGCCGAAGTCGTGAGCGCGTTCATGGGGGAGGTGGACCGCTCCCTGCGCTGGCGAGCGAAGCGCCAGCTCGGGCTGGCGAGCGTCGCAGACGCGCACACGGGCGGCGTGGTCGCGGTGCAGAGGACAGACAGCGCGCTGCGCTTGAACGTGCACTTCCACGAGCGCGATCGCGCCCGACGTGACGAGGAAGACCTCGGCGCCTGCCGAGGCCAACCGACCAGCTTACACCAGCCGCGCGAGGCGCTTCCAGCCTGGTTCTCCGGCGGCGCCCCGCGGATACTCGGAGCCTCCCATCATGCGCCGTCTGCCCCGAGTGTTGGCCGTGTCGAGCGCGACGTTGCTGCTTCTGTCATCGCGCGGGGCCTGGGCCGCGGAGACCTTCGACGCGTTCACGTTCTCGTCGCTCGTGAACCAGAACGTGAACGTGATGGCCGCGAACCAGCGCCTGCTCCGTGCCCAAGAACTGGTCGACTACGACGGGTGGTATTTCGGCTTCGCCAGCCGCGGCGCCCCCGCGTCGTACCGCATGTCCGACGGCTCGACCCTCGACGCCGGCGTCGCCCGCGTGCTGCTCGCCACCGGCGGGCGGGTGGCAAACCTGGTCGACGACCTCTCGCTCTACGCGGGCGTGCAGCTCGACCACGCGAGCGCCAGCGATTTCCCCAACGTGATGAGCCCCGCCGGCAGCGGTAAGGGCAAGGGAGAGCTCGTGGTTGGCTTCTTCAGCGAGGCCGTTCTCCACGGTGGGGCATCGTTTCAGGGGCTCAGCTTGAGCGCCGGCGTCATGGCCCAGACCATGCGCTTCGACGCCGACCCGGCCGGGCGCTTCGTGCCCTATGGCTACCCGGATGACGAGGATCGCAACTTCCGCCCCGGCACGCCGGCGCTGGTGCGCGCTCGTCAGGGCGAGCAGCAGACGCAGTGGAACTACTTCGCCAACCTCGACTCCGATCGCGGCTACTCGCTCGGCGCGCTGTTCGGCCAGGTCGAGGAGCTGACGGAGCAGGGGCAGTCCCAGGTGGCGAGCACGCTCGCCGCGCTCCGCGCGCTGGCGCAACCGCGCGATCTCTTGCGCTCGCTCTCGTCCCAGGCCCTCGGCTACCCGGGGCTCGGCCTCAACCGCTACGCTCCGGGCGTGGACTACTACGGCGATCGCTTCGAGCCGCTGCAGTCCGCGGTGCGTGACGTCCGTCCAATCCCGCCGACCCGCAGCGAGGCGCTCTACGAGGTCCCGCTGGTGTGGGACCGGATCCTGGGCATGCCGGTCGGCACGCGCCTGGTGCCGCAGGTATCGCCGGAGCTGCTCTTCCGCCTGGCGGAGGTGTCGGCGGCGTTCCAGGCCGGCGTGTTCGAGGCGGGCGCACGCGCCATGGTGTTCCGCCGCGGCGACGCCTACACCGGCGCCACCGACCTCTACGCGGGGGTCCACGTGACCGATCCGAAGGAGAGGAAAGGCATCAGCGTCAACGCGAGCTACAGCTTCAACAACCCGGACTCGGCGACGTTCTTGCCCCTGCCGAACGCGCACGTGCTCGGGCTCGGCTTCATGCTCGGCTTGCCGGAGGCGCTGCCGCCGCCCGTGCCCATCGCGCGGGACCCGCTCGAGAAAGAGCAGCCGCACACGGGGGAGGGCGCTCCATGAAGCGACAGAGGGCGCTGTCCCGAAGCCTCTTGCGCTGGGCCTGCCTGGCGCTGCCCTTCGCGCCGAGCGGCTGCTTCTTCTGGTGCACCGTCAACGAGGAGGACGGCGCCGTGAAATACGACGCCGACCTGCTGAACGACTCCATGCGCGGCCTGCTCCGGCCGGGCGCGTGCGCGCTGCGCTCGTTCACGGCGACGGAGCCCGGCGCGGCGAAGCTCGCCGTGCGCTGGTTCGAGGGACAGGGCAGCCAGCTCGGGTTCGTGAGCGGCACGTTCGGCGCGACGCTCCAGGTCGGCGCCGGGGGCACGCTGGTCGCGAAGACGGCGCCGGCGGGCGAGCTCGAAGGCGCCTCGGCCGCGCCCCTCGGCTCGGGCTTCCTGGCGGTCACCTGTCGCCAAGGAGCTGCAAGCCTCGCCTACCTCGAACAAGCCAGCCAGCTGCGCTCCGCGCCCCTCGCCGCGGCGGGGTGCGATGCCGTGGTGGGCGCCGGGGCCGCTGCCGCGAGTGCCGTGCTCGCGACCCGCACGGGGGACGACGTAGAGCTCCGGAGCGTGGACGCCAAGCTCGCCGACACGGGCACGCGCACGACTCAGGTCGCCGGCGCCGCGCGGCTCCGCCTGGCGGACGAACCGGAGGCCGGTGTGCTCGCCGTGGCTGCCCAGCTCGCGGCAGGGGGCTGGGTCTACCGCGAGATCGACGCCAGCGGCGCGACCGTGGTCGAGCACACCGCTAGCCTCGGCGGCGACCTCGGCGAGGGCGTGCGCGCGCGGCGCGAGCCGAGCGGCGCTCTGCTCGTCGCCGTCGGCGACACGCTGTCGCGCTGGCACGTCGGCAGCGACGGCCACATGGAGGCCGTGCAGACGGCGGAGCCGCCGGGCATCGGCTCGGGGCAGTGGTCCAGCGAGCGCTGGTTCGGCGGCGCGACGGTGCTGAAGTCCGAGCCGAACGTGGACGAGCCGAGCTTGCTCGTGCCGCTGGCATACCGCTCGCGCGCGGCCGGCAGCGAGGGCTTCGTGGTGCTGAAGCCACCCCCCACACCGTGCCGCGCCGACGACTTCTGTCGTAACGTCGGCGAGTCGTCGCTGGTCGGGGTGATCGCACACCAGGGCAAGCCCTGGGGCATCTACGAGGTGTGGGCCTGGGCTCAGGTGTTGGCAGAAGGCACCTCCGGCAAGAAGCAGTCGCTCCACGCGGTCTACGCCGCGCCGCTGTTCGAGAGCACGGAGCCCGCCAACGCCCTGGGCTGTCAGGGAGTCGACCTCGACGCCGGCGGCAGCGGCGGCAGCGACGCCGGTGACGCCAACGCCGACGTCGGCCCCGACGTCAGCGTCGGTGGCAGCGGCGGCGTCAGCGGCAGCGCGGGCAGCGGCGGCGCGGGCGGCAGCGGTGGCAGCGGCGGCGCGGGCGGCGCGTCGGGCGGCGGCGGCGCATCGGGCGGCAGCGGTGGCGCAGG
>JAKLKA010000253.1 GCA_023150915.1 Polyangiaceae bacterium | reverse complement strand
CGCCTGAAGGGCATGGCGCGATACGCGGCTGCGCCCGGCATCAAGGCCGTGGTGTCGGTCACGCTCGCCGGGAAGGCGCCCGAGCAGGCACGATTCACGCCCATGGCCGCGGGCGGGGCGGGGCACGCGCACTGACGCGGGACCCACAGCCGGGGCGGGATGCAGCAAGGCGCGGGGGCCGTGTGCTCTCGGCGGCGCAGTTGCGCCGACTTCGGGCATATGGAAAATGGTCGCCTCGGGGGGTCCCGGTCTGGGGAGGGCGGCTATGGCTCGGTGCGTTGCTCTTGTACTGGCCGTGTGCGTCAGCAGTGCCCTCGTTCCGGCATCGGCCCAGCAGTCCGACCTGTCAGTCAACGTTGAGCTCGCACCTCCAGGTGCCACCGCAGCATTGCCTTCACTGGCCGACCGGCCGCTGGTACTGCCTCACCCCATCGGGTCGGCCTCGTTCACCGTGGCCACTCGCAATGCAGGGGCGAGCGGCGCCGTCACGGTGCTCGCCGATACCTCACCCGTTCCGTTGCCGGTGACAGTGCTGGTGTGCCAGGCCGACAGCGGCACCGGTGCCTGCCTGTCGCCGCCGACAGCGACGCTCAGCTTGACCCTCGGCACGGGACAGACGCCGCGCATCAACGTGTTCGTCGACGCCCTCGCTCCGATCCCGCTCGACCCTGAGCACCACCGTGTCCATGTGCGCTTCGCAGACGCTGCGGGAGTCGTGTTGGGAACCGCGATCGTCGCCATCCACAACACGAGCTATTCACGCCAGATCGCGATCCACAAGGGCGGCACTTACTCGGGAAGCTGGAACAACGACCACTTCCAGACGGGCGAGCCGGGTGCTGGCGGCAACGTCGTGTACATCGACACGACCGAGCCGGTGACACTCGAGAACTGTTTCCTGCGCAGCACCAGAGGACACCTGCGCACGGTGCCCGGCGCCAACCTGACCGTGCGCAACTGCAACGCCTACGGTTCGAGGCCGGCCGAGCCCGGGGCCACCCCGGGATTCTTCCTGTTCGGGCCCGACATCGGCAGCCTGACGATGGAGAACAACTATCTCGAAGGCATGGCGTGGGGTGCCGCGCTGTGGTCGGGCACACTGGGCCGCCGGTGGACACCCAGTGGGCCGATCGTGATCCGCTACAACCGGATTCGCAACCTCGACAAGCAGCCCGGCGACGGCCTGGGTGGCCGTGTCACGGCGGGCAATCCCAACGCCGGTCAGGGTGGGTTCGTGAGCGTCATGGAGCTCGATTTGCTGCACGGCGCCGAGATCGCGTGGAACGAGGTCATCGCCGAGCCGTCTGTCAGTGCGACCAACGACGTCGTCAACCTGTGGTCGGCGGCCAGCACCGCC
The DNA here is from genome assembly GCA_023150915.1 of Polyangiaceae bacterium. Lineage (GTDB taxonomy): Bacteria > Myxococcota_A > Polyangia > Polyangiales > Polyangiaceae > JADJKB01. The sequence goes on along the minus strand of JAKLKA010000253.1, from coordinate 2,779 downwards.
GCGACGCCGATCTCGGTGCACGACAACTACTTCCGCGGCCAGTACGCGCCAACGCCGGAAGCGGGCAACGGCGTCAACTTGCCCGACTGCCAGCCCTGGCAGCCGATGTGCTATGGAACCTATGTCGCCCAGGTGATCGTTCTCGACGGGCATCACGACGGAGAAACCGCGCAGACGGCCACCAGCTTCGTGCGCATCCACGACAACCAGCTCGTCAACACCTGGGGCGGCATCACGCTCACCGCAGGCCACGACAACCAGGCCTTTGGCAATCGTGTCGTCTCGACCGGACGGTTGCGCAACGGCCAGTGGGTGGCGCCCGGCTGGGGCGGCGGCACCACCGTCGCCGACTACTACGGTATGGGACCGGCGGTCTTCTACAACAACTCGGCCCACGACAACGTTGTCGGCTTCGTGCTCCAGCGCGTCAGCCAGGCTGACCCGCTGGTTTACGTGCCCCCACCGATCCGCAGCGACTATCTCTTCACGCACTCCGGGTGCGCCGGCGCCGATGCGGCGCTGTGTTTCAACAACCAGAGCTTGCCCGACCCGGTCACGTTCGCGACCGAGGACAACGAGGCCGTGCTGTGGCGCCAGAAGCTGGCCGCGCAGCGCGTGCGCGTCGGCCCCGCGTCGCCGGTCGACTGCCTGTTCGACTGGGCGCAGCAGCGCTATGCGGATCTGCTGCGTCCCGCGGACGCGGTGACCCGGGTGTGGTCGACCTATCGTTATCGCCATTACCCGCAGACCGGCAGCTATGTGGGCGTCGACACCCGCGACGACCATGTCTACTACCTCGGGCCGACGACCGCGGGTCAACTGGTGGACTTGGGCGCGGTTTCCGATTGGCTGCGGACCGCCGGCTGCCGCTGAGGCGAGCGCGGCGACATCGGCTGCACCGACCAGCCGATGCTCGACCGTGGGTACATGCCCCGCCGCTGCCCGGCCATCAGACGGGCTGCGCGCGCACCAGCGGATGCCGGGTCACCGATCCGACCCAGCCTGATCAAGCGTCTGTGGGACACCGCCACACGCGCCGTCGAGCGCAGCGTCCATTGGATACCCGGCTGCAGGGACGACTTGTTCAATCGCAATGTCTGCCGTCTGTCGATGTTCGGTCCGTTCTACGCGCCCGGGGCGACGCGCGACCTGAACGACTCGATCACCGAGATCGTCGAGAAGCAACTGGGGCCATGACAAGCCAGCTTCACATCGCCCTCGCGCTGTGCGTGGGTGCCTCCTGCTTCGTGCCGGGCGAGGCGCCTGCTGCTCGATGGGCCCTGACGGTCGGCGTCGACGCCTACGAGCATGCGCCGCGGCTGGGCAGAGCTGCATCCGATGCAGCCGGCGTGGCCGCCGAGCTGCGAGCAAGGGGCTTTCAGGTCAAGGAACTGCAGAACCCCACCTGGGCGGCGCTCGACGCGGCGGTGCGGACGCTGTCGTTCGCGTCGATCACCGCCGGCGACGAGGTGGTGGTGTACTTCGCGGGTCGGGCGGTCGAGAGCACGGCCGACTGCCTTTTGCTGGCGCGCGACGCGCGGCCCGTCAGCTGGGCTCGCGCGCGCGGGCGAGCCCAGTCGGCGCAGGCGATGCTGGGTGCACTGGCGCTGCGGCGGCCGCGAATGGCGCTGTTGATCATCGACGGCTCGCGTACCGTCTTGGCCGGTTCGCAACCGGGCCAGGGGGGCTGGCCCGCCGCTCGCTGGACACCCGAGCTGGAGCCGGGTCAGATCGTGCTGGCGACAGCCTCCTCGGGGCTGGAGACCCCGGGCGGCGGCGGCCGCGCGAGCGGGTCGCTGGCGCGCGAGCTGATCGCCAGGCTCGAGGTGCGCGGCCTCCCGATCGACCGCCTGCTCGACGAGACCGTGGCGGTGGTGCAGCGCCCGTCCGCTGCTGCCGACCCGGGACTAGCGATCGTCTGGAACCGCTTCGGCTCCGACTTCCGCTTTCACGACCAGGCGCGCGAAACGCCCCCCGCGCGCAAGCCGGACGTGACCGAGGCGAGGCGCATCGTGCGCGAAGCCATGCGTGCCGGCGGCGGCAGCAGCCTGCTGAAGGTGGCCTATCGGGAAGCACTGAACGCCGCGCCCGACTACCTGCCGGCATTGATCGGCCTGGGCATGCTCGCCGAGGCCGACGGCGACTGGCCCGCGGCCCGCAACTACTTCGAATGGGCGTCGATGATCTCCGTGCGCGGGGCGGTCATGACGATCGCCACCGAAGAGGCCCGCGCGCTGCGCCGCCGCCAAGACGGCGAGGCCGAGCCCGAGTCGATGCAGCATACCGAGTACGACGATGCGGTGACCCAGGCCCGCCTGCTCCTCGCGGCCGGAGATGCTCGCACCGCCGTGGGCCAGGTGGAGCGCGCGTTGGCGATCGATGCGGCACGCTGGGAGGCCTACGCCGTGGCCGGGCAGATCGCGATAGCGCTCGACCGCATGCCGCAGGCGCGGCGATGGTTCGGCGAGGCGCACCAGCGCGCGCATGGTCCGGTTCGTGACCGCCTGGCTCGTGTGATGGCAGGGCTCTGAGCACCCGCCGGGCTGGGCGACAGGACCTCGCCACCTGAACCTCCGAAGCGACACCCAGGCAACAGCCAGTTTCCGGGCATGTGAGGGTCGACCGTAGGCGCTGGTCCCGCCGCTGCCCGGCACTCAGACGGGCTGCACGCGCATCGGCAGCCAGAAGCTGAACTCGCTGCCCGCTTGCTCGCTGGAGACGACGCTGATCCTGCCGCCATGCAGTTCCACGATGCGGCGAGCGATCGCCAGGCCCAGGC
>JAKLKA010000060.1 GCA_023150915.1 Polyangiaceae bacterium | reverse complement strand
CGGTGCCGGCTGCGGGCCGCGCAGCCGGAGCCGCCGGGGTGCGCGGCGCGGCGCTCGGCTGCGGGCGTGCGACGGGAGCAGATCCGGGGCGCGCAGCGGGAGCCGCGCTGGCCTGCGGCTTCGCCACGGGCCCGGGCGCGGCAGGCGCGCCGGGTACCTCGACCTGCAGAACGGCGGAGCCCAGGTTGATGGTGGCGGGTGCGCTCACCGGCTTCCAGTCGGTGCCGACCGTGGCAGAACCAAGCTGCACCATGGAGCCGGCCGCGCAGGCCACGAACAACGTGGTCCCGTCGAAGTAGAGGTAGGCGTGGACGGCGCTGAGCCCCGGCGCAGAGACCTTCCAGCCGCCGTCGCTGCCGACACTGAAGGCGTCCACGGGCGTGCCGGCCGTGAGGTCGACCTGAGCCCGGTCGCTGGAGCCTCCGCTCAGCTTGATTCTGAGATTAGCCGTGGCCACGATGGTTCGAGTCGGTTCCGCGTCGCCGCGCAGCATCGTATATCACGGCCGGCAATTCCACACCGTGCTCGCGCAGCTGCTCTTCGCAGTGGGGGATGTTTCCGGTGGGCCCGAACTCGCTGACGATCTCGCCGCTCGGGCCCATGCCGTGATACTGGCGCGCGAAGATGTCCTGCATCTGGTACTTCCCAGTGTCCGCGTCGAAGCCCAAAACCTCGGTGATGTGCGTGGTCTTGCGGGAGCCGTCTTGCAGGCGCGCCACCTGCACGATCATGTTGATGCCGGACCCCAACTGAGCGCGCATCGCCGCCAGCGGCATGTCGATGTCGCTCATCATGCACATCGTCTCGAGGCGGGTCATGGTGTCGCGCGGATAGGTGGCGTGGCAAGTTCCCATGCAGCCGCCGTGACCGCTGGTCATGGCCTGCACGATGTCCAGGGCCTCGCCGCCGCGGATTTCGCCGATCACCACCCGGTCGGGTCGCATGCGTAGCGTGGCCTTGAACAGGTCGCGAATCGTCACCGCGCCACGCCCTTTCGGGTCCGCGGCCCGCGCTTCGAGCTGCACCACGTGGGTCTTCTGCAGCTGCACTTCCTTCGAATCTTCGATCACCACGATGCGCTCGCCATCCGGAATGAACGAAGACAGCGCATTGAGCATGCTCGTCTTCCCGCTGCCGGTGCCGCCCGCGATGATCACGTTGAGCTTGGCCTCGACCATCACCTTCAGCGTGTCGGCGGCGTCCTGACCCATCGAGCCGAACCGGATCAGGCGCTCGACCGTCAGCGTCTCTTTGAAGAACCGCCGGATGGCGATGAACGGCCCACCGGGCCCCGCCGGCGGAATGATCGCCTGAAGGCGCGAGCCGTCGGGCATGCGCCCTTCCAGGATGGGGCGCGTCTCGTCCACGAACTTGCCGGCAAACTGCGCGGCGGTGCGCAGCGCGGCAATCAGCGCCTCGGTGTTCTCGAAGCGGGCGTTGGTCAGCTCCAGCTTGCCGCCCTTCTCGATGAACACCTGGTTCGGCCCGTTGATCATCACCTCGCTGACCTTGGGGTCGTCGAGGAAAGGGCGCACGGGCGCGAAGAACTCGAGCAGCGCTTCTTCGAAGACTTCTTGGGGGATCACGGCACTTCTTTGAGCAACGAGCCGCGCGCCTCTTCGGCGTGGGCGCCCGTGGGTTCTAGCTTCAGGTATTCACGAAAGTGTTGGTCGGCGCCAACCGGGTCGTTCTCGCCGTCCCGCAGCAGAACGCCCATGGCGTAGTGGGCCCCGGCGTGCTTGGGCTTCGCGGCCAGCACCCGCTCGAGGTGGTCGCGAGCCATGTCCAGGCGCCCCACGGCGGCGTACAGCGTCCCCACCAAGAAGCGCAGCGCGTGCTTCTCGGGGTACTTGGTCAGCTCTTCTTCACCGAGCTGGATGGCCGTGCGATAGCGGCCGCTCACCACGTACACGCGCATCAGGATGGGGAGCACGTCGTCGGGCTTGGCCCCCGCGTCCAGCGCCGCGGTCAGGTACTGCGAGGCTCGGGTGTAGTCCCCCACCCGCGCGAACAGCTTGCCACGCTCGAACAGCTTTTCTTTGGTCTGTTCGGCGCGAACCGTCCGCTCAGCCTCGCGCACCTTGTCGCCACGCGAGGCTGCGCAGGCACTGGGTGCCAGCGCGAGGCCCATGACGACGATGCCCGTGACGCGGTTCATGGCTACTTCTTCTGCCGGGTCTGGTCGCCGTACTTGATGCGCAGCTTGCGCTCGAGCAGCGAGAGGAACTCGACGTATTCGCCTTCTTTGCCCTGCAAGAAGGCGAGCAGCACGCGCACCTCTTTCTGGGCGGTCTCGAAGCGCCGTGTCGAGAGCGAGTGCTCGAGTCGGACGCGATGCGTGCGGAAGTCTTCGGCCACGTCTGCCCGCAGCTTGGTGGCAAGCGTGCCCGAGAGCTTGGCGCGGGCCGCGTCACCCGCCACCTGGAAGCACACCGCTGCCTCTTCGTAGAGCGGAACGGCCTGGACGCCGTCGGGCACGTAGAACGGCCGGCGCTCTTGCTTCGATGCAGCCTTGGTGAAGAGCTCCACGGCCTTGGCCTGGGCGGCCTCGCGGGCCGACTGCGGGCACTGAGTGATGGGCGGCCCCCAGAGCTCGGGGATCTCTTGCGGGGCTCGCCCCACGCCGTCGTTGGGGTCGTCTTGGAAGATGATGTACAGCGCCAGCGGCATCACGATCAGCGCCAAGAGCAGGGTGAGCGGGCTGGTCTTCTGCTCGGGCTTCTGCTGGGCCCCGTCGGCGCCAGCGACCTCGATCACGGTGGCGACGATCTGGGTGTAACCCACTCCTAGCACCGAACCCGGGACGATCTGAGTGCGGGTGAAGGGGCTGCCGTTGATGGTGGGCGGAGGCTGGAACGAGCGCGCGTCCGCGAAGATACCTGCCGGGGTCAGCTGGATGGCCACGTGCTCGACGCCCGCCTGGTCCATCCCCAGCCGGATCTCGCAGTGGGCGCCGCTTCCGATCATCGCGCGGTCGGACTCGATGCGCAGCTCTTCGGTGCGGCCGTCGGGGTGGCGAATGTCGAACTTGAGCGCTTGCATCAGGTTTCACCGCCGGAAGCAGCGAGCTTGAGGAACATGGGACCCAGGATCAGAGCGATGATGCAGAGCAAGAGCAGGGCCAGCGGGCCGATCATCTGCACGCCGGCCTTGGCGGCGGCCTGCTCGGCCCGCACCGAGCGCCGCATGCGCGACATGCCGGCTTGGATCTGCAGCACGTCGGCCAGCGGGTTGCCCTTCTCTTCCGCTTGGACCACCGAGTTGACGAACTCTTGGACGGTCTCGATGGGCGCGCGCTCTGCGAAGCCGAGCAGCGCCTGCTTGCGGGTCCGCCCGATGCCCAGCTCTTGCAGCATGCGGCTGAACTCTTCGATCAGCGCATCGTCCGGATCGCTGGACTTCTCGACCACCTGGCGGACCGCACCGGGGAAGTCCTTGCCGGCGCTCATCGCCAGGGCGAGCAGGTCGACGGCATAGGGCAGGTTCCGGTTGATCTGCTTCATGCGCAGGGTGGCAGCGCTCGACACTTGCAGGTAGGGCAGCGCCCCACCCAGCGGCGCGACGATGATCAGCATCACCACGCCCATCCCGGTGAGCCACCCGGCGATCACCCCGAACACCACGCCGCCGATGAACGAAAGAATGCTCAACCCGACGTACTCTTCGGCGGTGATCCCCAAAAAGTCGCCGGCGAGCGAGAGCTGCTTGTCCAGCGACTTGCGCTGATCGTCGGTCAAAATCCCGCTGACGCGGACGCCAAGCCAGCGAACCAGCGGCTCGATCGACCGCCACTGCTCGTTCTTCTCGAGCGCGCGCAGGCGTTTCAGACCGCGCATGCCCAGCCGGCTGGCCACCCGCGACGGCGCGCTGGCGACGGCGTAGACCGCGATGGCCGCCGCGGCTGCAAGCAGCACGATCACCAGATAGCGGATCTCGAGGTAGCTGATTCTCATATGTCCACCGACAGGACCTTGCGCGCCAAGAGGATGGACACCAGCCACGAGAGACCGGCAACGGCAGCGATGGCCCAGCCGGCCACCGGCTTCTTCAGCGGGTCGTAGAAGCCCGGCTCCATGGTCGACAGCACCACCGCGAAGATGAACGGAAACGCGCCCAGCACCCAGAGCTGGGCCTTGCCCTCGGCGGTCTTGGTCTTGACCACGCCCTCCAGGCGGATCATCTCGCGCATGGTGTTGGCGGTTGTGTCCAAGATGCGCGGCAGGTCACCACCGAGCTGGCGACCGATCAGCACGGCCGACAGCGCGGTGTCCAATTGGCGGCTGTTGATCCGACCGCCCATGTTGAGCAGGGCCTGGTCCAGCGTGCTGCCGACCTTCATCTCTTTCACGCACAGCTCGATCTCTTCGCGAATCGGCGAGGGCAAGAGCGGCTGCACGCTGATGAACGAGTTGCCGACGCTGGGCGTGGCCTTCAGCGAGTTGGCGAGTGCGGTCAAGAAGCCGTCGATCTGGTCCTCGATGCGTTCCACCCGCTGCTTGCGCAGCTGCTCGATGTAGCGCGACGGCGCAATCGAGATGATCAGGATCAAGATCCACCAGTACGGGTCGAGCCCGATTCCGACATGCAGCGCCAGCACCACCACGCTGGCCACGATCTGCCCGATGGCGATGTGCTGGCCCGGTGTCCAGATGAACATCAGCCGCAGCTTGCGCTCCAGCGACGCGCAATAGCGCTGCCAGTAGCGCATCACCGGCCCCTGGGTGTCCGCCAGGGCAGCCCAGGCACCGATCAACAGGCCGATGAAGACCGAGAGCAGGCCGGCCCATTTGAGCAGGCTGTTCACCAGCTCGGGACTGATGGTCACAGGTAGGGCCCTCCTGCCGGGATCAGGCCCTTGACGATGAACTCGTTCAAGAAGCTGGGCAGATACCCGGTCGCCTTGAAGTCGCCCAGCACCTCGCCCTTGGGGCCGGTGCCGGTGCGCACGAACGCATAGATGGGGATGATCTCGAAGTTCAGCTCGTCATCGAGCCCCACCACTTCGGAGACTGCGGTGACCTTGCGGGCGCCGTCCGAGAACCGGGACTGCTGCACCACCAGGTGAATGCTGGCGGCGATCTGCTCGCGCACCGCCCGAGACGGCAGATCGATGCCGGCCATGAGGCACAGCGTCTCGATGCGCTTCAGCGCCTCGGCGGGCGAGTTGGCGTGGGTGGTGGTGAGCGAGCCGTCGTGGCCGGTGTTCATGGCCTGCAGCATGTCCAATGCCTCACCGCCACGACACTCGCCGACCACCACGCGATCGGGGCGCATGCGCATGGCGTTCTTCAACAGGTCACGGATCGAGTATTCGCCCTTGCCTTCCATGTTCGCCGGCCGGGTTTCCAGCGACACCACGTGGGGCTGCGCCAGCTGAAGCTCGGCGGCATCTTCGATGGTGACGATGCGCTCGTCGTCGGGGATGGCCGCCGACAAGATGTTGAGCAGCGTGGTCTTCCCGCTGCCGGTGCCGCCCGAGATGATGATGTTCTTCTTGCTCACCACGGCGCGGGTCAAGAAGCGGCCCATCTGCGGGCTGATGGCCTTGTAGCCGTAGAGCTTGTCCAGCGTCAGCGGCACCTTGGCAAACTTGCGGATCGTGATGGCCGACCCGCGAAGCGCGATGGGCTTGATCACCGCGTTCACGCGCGAGCCGTCCTTCAGGCGGGCGTCGACCAGCGGCGACGACTCGTCGATGCGCCGGCCGAGCGGAGTGACGATGCGCTCGATCACCGCGCGCACGCGCTCGTCGTCGGTGAACCGCTGCTCGGACAGCACGATCTTGCCGTTACGCTCGATGTAGATGGTGTCGGGGTCGACCACCATGATTTCCGAAACGGAGGGATCGGACAGCAGGTGCTCGAGGGGGCCGAGCCCCAGCGCTTCGTCGGCCAGCTCACCGACCAGGCGATCGCGCTCCACGGTCTGCGGAATGCGAACGCCCATCAGCTCGACGATGCGACGCAACGCCGAGATGACCTTGGGGCGCATCGACGGGTCGTCGAGCTGGTTGGCCTTGATGGCAGCCAGGTCCAGGTGCTCGAGCAGCTGGCGGTGGATCTCGCGGCGTAGCTCGTTGATCGCCTCTTGCTCGGGGGTGCGCTTGCGGCGCCCGCCGGTGGTGGTGGCGCCGGCGTGGCCGGTGGTGGCGCCGGCGTGGCCGGCCGTGGCACCGCCCACCCCTTGGGTGGTGGCAGCGCCGGGGCGATGGGTGGTGTCCGCGAACGCCGGCGCCGGCGGCGGGCGCGACGGCCCTCCCCGCGCATCCATGCCCTGCGGCTGCGGGTGCTGCGGCGCGCTGGGGTGGTGGTGCGCGGGCTGCGAAGGGAACGGCGGCCGCGCGGGGGGCGGCGGCGGCCCGGGCAGCTGCGATGGCCCAGGCATCTGCGGCATCCCGGCCGCGGGGCGGTTCATCGGCGGCGGCATCTGCGACCCGCCCCGCACCGTGCCGTCGGCCAGATCGTCGCGGGGCGGCGCGCCAGCGCTCTGGAAGGTGAGCGTGTGGTCGCCCACCACGATCGGCGTGCCGAAGGGCACCCACACGCTGGTCTTTCGCAAGAGCTGGTCGCCCGCCAGCGTGCCGTTGGTCGAGCGATCTTCCACCCGCACGGCCTGGCCGCTGAACTCGACCACCGCGTGCTGCCGCGAGATCAGGTCGCTCTTGATGCGCAGCCCGCACTCGGGATCGCGCCCGATGGACAAGAGCCCGTTCGCGCGGAGCTGAATCGTGCGCTTGCCCCCCGACTGCGACTCGATGACGACCAAGACGTTCATGACCCGACGCTCAGCCAGACGGCTCCGGGGCCTGCCCCGGGGAAGTCCGGGGCTACTTGTGCACCTTGCGCCACTGTTGGGGGCGCTTGTTGTAGGCGTTCACCGCCTCGATGTCCCCGGAGTACTCCTCGAACTGACTGAGCGCGCCATTGACGATCTCGATGGCTGGCTTCGGCACCGACTCGACGGCGGTGGGGATGATGAACAGGGCGCCCTCGACGTCTTCCGCCGAGTCGCGGTGCGAGCCGAACAGCACGCCGAGCACCGGGATCTCGCTCAAGATGGGCAAGCCGCGGATGTCGTGACGGCGGTTGGTCGAGCGGATGCCCGACAGCACCAGCGACTGCCCGAGCTTGAGCCGCACCAAGGTCTTGAGCTTCGAGACGTTGCGGCCTGGCAGGTTGGTCGACTCGACCGGTGGGGTCAGGTCCGAGACGTCGGCGTCGACCTGGATCTCGAGCTCCCCCGTCTGCTCGTCGAGCCGCGGCAGAACCTCGACCTTGGTGCCGAAGGTGATCTCTTTGATGTTGGCGCTCAGGCCGGAAGAAATCGGGAAGTTCTGCTCGCCGCCGGCCTCCCACATGGCCTTGGTGCCGTTGACGGTGATCACCGTGGACTGCTTGAGCACCTTGGCCCAGCCACGGCGCGACGCGATGTCCAGCGCCGGCAGCGGTTGGCTGACCACCGAGGCTTCGGCCGTGGTGGTGGTCCCCGCCAAGAAGTCGTAGGTGAACTGGCTCTCGACCACGCCGGGGCCGCCGATGCGCGAGGGCCAGTCGACCCCCACCGCATAGCCCGAGGTCTTGTCGTAGCGGATGAAGAAGAAGTCGAGCCGGATGTTGACCTTGCGGTCGGCCACGCCGCCGCCGCCGGCCACCACCAGCGACTCGACCTGCCCGGGATAGAGCGCGGCGATCTTCTCGATGCGCTTGGCATCACCCTCGCTGGCCACGCCGCCCTCGATGAAGAACCGCGCGCCCACCCGGCGCACGCGCACACCGGGCATCTCGCCCAGAAGCTGGGTCAGCTCGCGGCGGACCGCGTCGGGCGACCGCGCAAAGACGTTGATCACCCAGGTGACGGTCGAGTCGTCCTTGTTGATCAAGAGCAGCGTCGTGGTCCCCGGCTTCTTTCCGGCGACCACGAACTTGGCGTTGTCGGTGGTCAGCTTGACCTCGACCACGCCCTTGACGCCCTCGGAATAGTTCTTCACCCCGGCAGCCGGAATGGTCTTGTTCTCGCCCACCACCAGGGTGAGCTCGTTCTGCCCTTCGGCGTCGGGCGAGCCGCTGGTGGCTTCGTCTTGAGCCCAGGTGGGCCCCGCGCACAGCATCAAACTCGCCGCGAGAAGGAACGCTAGTCGCTTGATCATCACTTCGCCTTCAGCTCGACGGGCCCGAGCTTTCGAGCCCCTTGGATGGTGGTGCGGATGACTTTGTCTTCCAGCGCCGTAGAGGGCATGTCGGGGATGCCGTCTTGCACGGTCTGGTCGTCGGGGTTGCGCAGCGCCACCAGCAGCTTGCCGCGCTCCGAGGCCAGCGAGAGCAGCTGCGCTTCTTGCAGGCTGACGCTGAGCGTGAGCACCATCTCGCGGCGCTCGTCCTTGGTATCGGTAATTTTTTCCGGGGCGGTCTCGAGCCCGACCGCCAGCGCCAGCACCTTCTGCAAGAGCACGACCGCGTTTCGCTTGTCGGCCTCGCCGGGCATGCTGGCGATCACGTCGACGTAGTCGCCGGGCTGGATCATCGCGAAGCTCTTGTCGCCGCTCTCGGCCACGATCGAGACGGCGCGGGCGCCGGGCTGCACCAGCGAGGACAGGTCGCGGCGCTCGTCGGCGGCAATGGCCAGATCGGTCCACATCAGGGTCTGGCTGGCTTCGACCTTGGTGCCCAGCCGCAGGCCGACGACCTTGGGCTTCTCCACCGCCTTGACCGCGCGGTCCTCGACGTAAGCCAACGGAACCTCACGGGTGGTCAGCTGGTCCTCGGCGATCGCCGCCCCCGGCTCCATGGCCTTGACCGCCATCAGGAGCCGGACGCGCTCGCCGCCGGAGGCCTCTTGCTCGAAGCGGGAAAGGTAGAGCAGCAGGAGGAGGACGCCGATCACGCCGACCACGAGCGAAATGAGCAACGCCCTCTTGTTCATGCGCGGACCTCAGTATCGCCTCGTTCTGCCAGAGATGGAATCCTCCAGCCGGCCTTCATGGGCGACAGATCTAGCACGTCGGGTCCGGGGATCCGGGCGCTAAAACCCGGCGCCAAGGTCGGACCCGCACGCACGCGGGCCCACTGCACGGACTGGCAGGCGGCTCAGAACCCGCGCGTTTCCAGGGCAGAGACCAGGGTGCGGTCGCCGTTCTGGTCCGCAACCACCACGACATCGACGCCGCCACGGCTGAAGTAGCGCGCCTCGGGAGCGTCTTCGCCGATGAACACCTGCTCGTAGCCCTTGGCGGTCATCTCTTTCTCGTAGCCGGCCAAGATCTCTTTCGCGGGCGCCTTGGACTCGTACACGCGAATGCCGTGGGGGCGCCCCTCGGCCGACGCCGACAGGTAGCGCACCGCGCTCGGCGGACGCGGCACGTTTGCCGAGTCGGCACCGGGCGAGTCCGCGCCTTCGCTGGGCGGGACCATCGCGTTCACCTTGAACGAGCCGTCGGTCCAGACGGTGAGCACGTGCGTAGAGCCGTCGTCCAGCTTGCGAACGTAGGCGTAGCGAAGCAGCCCAATCTCCGCGAGATCCCAGGACTCGGCAAACGCGGCGAAGCCGTCCCAGAACCGACGGTCGGCACGGGCAGGGTTCTTCACCGTGCAGGCGATCACGCCATCGTCTTTGGTCTCTTGGCGGAGCACGCCGTAGTTCAGCCGAGCAGCTTCCTTCGCCAGCGTCGGGTCCGAGAGCACGCCTTGGACCTCGCGCAGGTCGCGCGGGACGGCACCCTCTTCCTTGCAGAGGCCCTCGAACTTGTCGAGCACCTGCTTCATCGACAGGCTGGTGGTGGCGCTGGCAATGTCGAGGGCCTGGCCGTTGAGGGACAGCCGCTCGGACGACTTGGTGAACTCGCCCAGCTTCGACAGCTGCCGACCGGTGACCAGCGCCTGCTCCGAGATGCTGCCGTGGGCCGAGCGCGCGGCGAAGCCCGCGCTCACCAGCGAGATCACCGAGAGGTAGGCGCCAACGCGCAGCACGCCGCGCACCCGGGGCGTGAAGACGACCGAGAGCACCCGGCGCGGCATGCCCCACCAGGAGCGGGCGACTCGTCTTTCTTCGTACGAACGCGCCATCTCGTCCTCGTCAGATCAGGCTCGCCAAGAGCGCACCCACCGCTCCGGCGCCCAGCACGATCAGGAAGTAGGTCTTCCCGTTGTCGTTCTTCTTGGGCTCGTTGCACCGCATGTGCATCTTGCCCACCATCGTGTAGCTGTTACCTCCGATCACGTTGGGGAACTTCGCGTCGCGCGTCTTGGTGATGGTGGGGTAGCCCGAGTCTTTGAAGACGTCGTTGCCCAGGCCAAAGCTCGACCCGCCCTGCTCTTGCGCACCGCTGATGTCCGGCGCGGCCCCCGAGCCCGAGTCGCCCACGTTCTGGCCGATGTCACCGGCGATGTCGCCGCTGCCGCTGCAGTACTGAATCGCCGTCTGCCAGGCAGCCAGGCGCGCCTCGTCCATCACGCCGATCTTGGCCTTCTGGAAGGTGACCGCCGCCCACAAGCAGGCGAACTGGATGACCATGAAGGCGGCGATGATGGCCGACTCGGTCATGGCAGCGCCGCGCCGCCTGCGCCGGGCCCGAGCGCGCTGGAGCACTTCCGCGGAGCTCAATGGATGACCTCCCACGATGGCATCACCCAACCGTCGATCGCCGAGTCGACCCCTTTGCCCAGGCCGCCGACCACGGTGTCTTTCAACTTGTCCGCCAGCTGGTCGTACAGGTCCTTCCCCAGCCCGCCCAGAATGATGCTGGTCCCGCCGTTGACCTTGCTGTCGATGAACTTGGTGTCGACGTACTTCTTCATCACGTCGAACAGCTTGCCCAGACCGAGTTGCCCCAGGTTGATGCCGCTGACGGCGAAGCGACGCAGGCGCGCCCGCCAGTACATCTTCCACATGCACTCTTTCTTCAGCTCGCTCCAGGCGCCCTTGTCGTCGAAGTAGAACTCGGCCTGCGCGAAGCGCCAGTTGCCCCAGCCGGCGTCCACCTTGGGCATCTGCCCGGTCTTGGTGGCGACCGCCAGCCCCTTGTCCACGTTGCGCGGCCACTTCTCGTCGCCGCCCGTGAAGCCGAACACCTGGAACCAGATCGAGCCGTGGTCGGCGCCCTCCCAGATGTCTTTGGGCGTCTTGTTCTTGGTGTTCGAGATGCCTCCGCCCTTGGGGTCGAAGCCGCTCTCGTTCATCTTGTCTTTGGCCGCCTGGTTGCCGTCTTTCTTGCAGTTGGCGGTGTTGAAGTCGCCCATCCCGCCGCCCAGGTCGGTGCAGTACTTGGACATGCACGGGGTCTGCTTGTCCTTCTCGACGTCGCCCGTGCACTGCGGGTAGCTGTTCCCGCTCTTCACCTTGTCGGCGCAGTCCTTCTTCTGATTGGAGCAGCCCTCGTTGACCTGGTCCTTGATCTTGTTGTCCATGACCTCTTGGATGTTGCTGGCACCTCCGCCGCCACAGAAGTAGCCGCTGAAGGTCCCGGCAAGGGCACCCGCCGCCCACTGCAGTGGCTTGCGGATGAACCCGGGGATCCAAGACATGCCGTGCTCGACGGCCAGCTCCGCGCTCTTCTTGCAGAACTTGTCCCACTCCATTTCTTGAACGGGCAGGCCGAGCTTCTTCTTCGAGGGGACGAAGGGCACCAGCGACGGGCTGAGGGCCATGCCGCTGGTGATGAGCGGGGTGTACTGCTTCGAGACCTTGTTGCCCTTGTAGGCACCGACGAACGGCGTGGTGATGGCCACGACCTTCTGGAAACCACTCAGCGCAGGCAGGATCTTGTCCAGCGCTTTCTCGTACTTGTTGGCGCCCTTGACCAGGCCCTGCTCGATCTTGACCATCGGCTGCATGGCCGCGGCGCACACGCCAGAGAGCGGGCAGAACACCGTGGCCGCGATGCAGATGCCGCACGCCACGATGGCGATGCCCAGCATCACGATCAGCATGCGCATCATGATCAGCACCGCCAAGAGCGCCGCCATGATCAGGTTGATGAACACGATGATGTTCATGCCGCGGGCATGGACACCGGCAGAGGTGTACGCCACGGCGTCGGCGGCGTCTTGCAGGCGCTCGCGATAGACGATCGCGTTGCCCATGCCGATCACGTAGAAGACGCCGGCCGCGAGCAGCGCGGCCATGAACACACCGGCGATCATGATCGCGCCGCTCTGATCGCTCTTCAGGTTGCCGCGGTCGGCACCACAGCGCTGCATGCGCCGCTCGGGCCGCCCCACCCACAGCAAGAAGCGGTCAAGGATATTCATAGTCCGCTCCATGAACGACCATCTTGGCTTCGGCGGCGACCGTGGTCATGCCCGCGAACCCGCAGATCACCTTGTCCGCCACCGGCAACCGGCAGCGATACGGCACCTCGACGCGCACGGTCACGACCTCTTCGCGACCGAAGGCTTTCTTCTCTTTGCCGTCCGAGCCGCGCAGCGTCACCTGCGCCAGCGGCCAGAGCAGGCTGCGGTTCCCGCCAAGGCCCATCTGCACGGCCCGCTCGATGGCGTCCTTGCGCTTGCCCTTGAACTCGCCGATCCCGGCCTTGTCGTAGTTCTTGGGGTCGTCCGGCAGCACCACGGCGGCGGCTCGAGCGCCCAGGTAGGCGGCGTTCATGGTGACCAGCTTGCCGGCGTAGATGCCAACCGATTGCATCAGGCACCAGAACCCGAAGAAGATGGGGAAGAACGCACCGAGGAACTCGACGTAGACGGCGCCCCGCTTGTCGCTTTTCAGGCCGCGTTGCGGCTGACGGCTGGGACGGCTCACGCTGGTTCCTCCTTTCACTCGTTCTCCGACTACTGCGTTCAGACCCTCCAGTGCAGAAGCAGCGCTATGAGGGTCGCTACGAAAATCGAAGGCCCGAACCTGAGCTCCGACATCATCTCGGTCGTGAGCTCTCGCCGCTTGGCCTTCGGAACGAACACGTTGCGCACGAGCAACAGGCTGTTTCCGAGGGTCTTCAGCAGCTTGCCTTCGTAGGCCAACCTCACCGGGGCGTAGAGCGCAGCGACGATGAACGAGTACATCTCCATTTCGATGCCGATCATCGGCCTGAGTATCGCTCCCATGGCCCCGAGTAGCTTGACGTCACCTCCTCCGATGGCTCCAGAGCGATACAAGAAGATCGGTATCACTCCGCATGTGATCACTCCCAGAATCGAAAAAGCGAATCCCTGCCCCGCCGCCCCCCAGCCTTCGCGCGCCAAGCCGAAACCCGCGTGGGCGAACGGCGCGACCGCCAAGGCTCCGAAGTTCAGCCAGTTCGGGATCTCTCCGGTTCGCCAATCGAACCAGGCTGCCAAGCCCGCCACGAGAATTGCGGCAAGTAGGAAATATTGCTCGCCGTACATTCTCGAGGTCCGTCGTGGCGCGCCGAGTCACGAGGCCCCGGCGCGCCGACAGCGACCCTATCAGAGTCCCTTGATGACCTTGGCCTTCTCGTCCGTCTTGTCGTTCAGGTTGGTGCCGAACGTGCGGAAGGCGGCAATGGCGATCAGCGCGATGACTGCCACCACGATGATGTACTCGACCATGTTGGCGCCGCGCTTGTCTTGAATCAGACGACGAATCTTGTCCATGTTGATTACCTCGTGTCCTGTCCGGTTCGCCGGTTTTGGTTTCAAGGGAAGGGTGAGAGAATGATGGCCTGGGAGCGTTCGTAGTTCGCCACCAGGCTCGGGCCGAGCCCGAGGATGGCCGCCGCGAAGCCGATACAGACCGTCCCGAGCAAGACGACGTACTCCGTCATGATCGCCCCGCGGCCATTGCTGGCCAGGGACCCCAGGCGGCGTCGGCGGTTCGGGGAGGGCTGCATCGACTTCGTGAGGGTGTCGTTCCCGGGCTCTCCGACACTCCTGACCTTCGATACGGAAGGTAGCAGGAAGGCTTCCCTGGCTGCAACAAGAAATCGACTGGAACCTCGCGATTTTTTTCACTATTTTGCCGCCGACGCCGAAAAATTCCAGCCGGCTTGCGGGGTCGTCCGACGGGCTCGGAATGTTGAAATGACGACGGCCCCCCCGGAGGGTTCCGGAGGGGCCGAGGAGACGCCGCGCCGCCTTCAGATCGGGGTCGGGCCCTTGGGCTTCGCTTTGCCGCCGCGCACCTTCTTCTTCTCGACCTTGAATTTCTGGTCGAACACGAAGACGTCGTCGGCCTGTTTCACCTCGAAAGTCGCGGTGGGGTTCTGCGGACGAAGGTCCTTCCCGCCGTCGCCCTCGGTGGCGATGGACAGCTGGAACACCTGGTTGGGGGGAACCTCGAGGAAGACATGGGCGGCGCCGGACGCGTCGGTGCGCGCCGCCTCTTTGCCCAAATACATCACTGGGAGGTTAGCCCCGGAATCCGCCCGCACTGCAACCACGACCGTCCGAGACGACTTGATGCAATCCACCTGGTATTCCGGCCGCTGCGTGGGGTCGCTGGTGTTCCGGAGCACGACCGACACCGGCTTGGACGGGCTGGTGAAACCGGTCGGGCACTTCACCGTGAGGTCGTAGACCTCGCCCTCGGCGCCCTTGAGGCGGAAGTTCACCAGGCCGGCGTCGTCCGTGACGCCGACCTTCTTCTGCTTGTACCAAACGTCGGCGCCCTTGAGGGGCTGCCCGGGATCGCCGAAGACCTTCACCCGCGCCTCGAAGGGCTTGGGCTCGGGCCGCTTCAGCAGATCGCAGCCGAGCAGGGACACCGAAGCGAGAGCCGCTACGACCCAAGTTGGGCGCACCATTCGGGGGATCATATCACCGCGGGGGGCCGGATCCACCTGGCTCGGCGTGCAGCGGGTCTCCGGCCACCAGCCAGGGCCACTCGGCAGCCGTGCCCTGGGCGACCTCGGCGTCGAGCACCACGCCGCGATCGCCCAGATCGCGCAGCTTCGTCTCGAGGCCGGCGCCATTCGCGAAGAGCCAGTACTTGCCGCTGGCCTCGCGGCTCGCGGCATCGGACACGACCCAGAGCACGCGCTGGCCACCCGAGCGGGCGTAGACGGCGGCGCTTCCGGCGGACCAGAGACCTTGCCCCGCGCCCACCAACGCCAGCCGGTTGAAGAAGGTCGGCTCGGAGCGTGCGATCTCGAGCGCGGGCCGCACCCCGGCGCCGAACGCCGCCAGCACCACCGGACCGCTGGCAACGTGACGGCCGAAGCGTGCCTTGAGAGCCTTGAGTGCCGCCCGGAGCTCACGCTCGACCTCGTCGCGGGCGCCCCACCCGAAGCGGTCAGCGGTCAGCGCCTTGCCGCGAGGACAAAGAACGAATGCGCGGCTTCGGGAGATGCCGGTCCAGGTGCCGCACGCCCACTCGGGGCGGTCGTCGCCACCGTGCAGCGCGATCACCACCGGGCGCGGCTCAGCGGCGCCGAGCGGAACGGCCGCCGGCGAGCTGGGAAAGCCCGGCACCTCGAGCTCGACCAGCCACCCGTCCGCCGCCAGCGGCTCGAGCCGGGGCGCCGGAGCGGCCGCGCTGGCCGGCGGCGCCGGGGGGCGCCCGCGCCGCGAGAACCGGGTCAGGCCGAGGACCGCGCCGGCCAGCGCCACGAGCGCGGCGGCGATCACTACCTGATGGCGAGCGTCACTCACAATCGCAGCCGCCCCTCGATCACGTCGCGGTAGCGCTCGGCATCGAGAGCGACGTAGCCCTCGTCGGTTCGTACGAAGAGTGGATCCTGGATCTTGCTCGGATCCACGCCGTCGAGACGCAGCTGCGTCTTCTGGATCTTGAAGGTGCCGGTCGTGGAGAGGCGCGGCAAGAGGCGCACGAACCGCGGCTGGGCGTAGCTGGGCAGCCCTTGCGCGGCCTGCCAGAACCCTCGAATGTCGAAGCTGTCGTCGACCTCGAGGGCGGCCAGCCCAGCCTGCCCCTCCATGCCCGGCACGACCACGCTCGAGACCGTCGCGCCCAGTACCCCCGGCGCGACACTCAGCGCCTCGGCGACCTCGGCCGTGGACACGTTCTCGCCCTTCCAGCGGAAGGTGTCGCCGATGCGGTCGACGAAGTAGAAGTAGTCGTTGTCGTCGAAGCGCATCAGGTCGCCGGAACGGAAGTGGCGGTCGCCGGGCTTGAACACGTTCCGGAGGACCTTCTTCTCGGTGGCGGCGGGGTCGGTGTAGCCGCGAAAATCTCCCAGGGCGGTCCGCGGCTCGTCCCGAAGCTCGATCACCAGCTCGCCGATCTCGCCCGGACCACACTCGATGCACAACCCGCGAGCGTCGCGGACCAACTCGTCGCGCTCCACGTCGTAGCGCGCGAGCTTCATGGCGCTGAAGCGCCGAAGCGGCACGTGACCGATGGACCCGACCCGGCCGGTGAGGTTGGCGATCAGACCAGGGGCCTCGGTCGCGCTGTAAAACTCGCGGATTGCGGTGATCTGGAAGCGACGCGAGAATTCCCCCCAGACGTCGGCACGCAGGCCGTTGCCGACCGCCACCCGCAGGGGGTTGTTCCGCTCCAGCTCGGAGGGCGGCGAGTTGATCAGGTAGCGGCAAAGCTCGCCGATGTAGAGCATGGCCGTCGCGCGGTAGCGCTGCACGTCGGGCCAGAAAGCCTTGGCGCTGAAGGTGCGGCGCAGCGCCATCGGCGTTCGCGTCAGAACGCACGAGCCGACGCCGATCAAGAGGGCACTGGAGTGATAGAGCGGCAAGACGGAATAGAGCTTGTCCCCCGGCTGGAACTCGAAGAGCAGCGGCCCGAACCCAGCCCCCGCCAAGAGAGCGCGCGCGTGGGTCACCTTGCACGGCTTCGGCAGGCCGGTGGTCCCAGAAGTGAAGATGTAGACGTAGTCGTGCGTGGCGTCGACGCGGTCCCGTGGGCGCGGCGCCGGGCCCTTGGCCAAGCGCTCTTCCAGCTCGCCCACGTCGTAGCTGATGATCCGGCCCTGGGCCGGGGGCCCGAGGGCGCGCACCCGATTCAGAAAGCTGGCTTGCACCACCGCCACCTTCGCCCGACTCGACACGATGGCGTGCTCGAGCGGGCCGCCTTCGAGGTGGTTGTTGATCAGCGAGACCGTGGCCCCGGCCCGCGAGATGCCGAACAGCGCACACAGATAGCTGGGCGAGTTCTCTCCCAGCAAGACCACCACGTCGCCGCGTCGAACGCCTTCGGCGGCCAGCACGGCGGCGATCCGCGAGATGCGCTCGTCGACCTCGCCCCAGGTGAGCTGCTCGTCGTCCATCTCGACCGCCAACCCGTCGGGGTCGACCCGCGCGTTCTCGGTGATCAAGCGCTCGATGCTCTCGTCGTGCCCTTCGCGGGCGCGCACGAACCACGGCAGCGTCTTGGTCGCGGCGATGGGAACGGTGTGCAGCGCGGAAAGGACCGTGTCGCGGAACAGCGGGTCGTTGCGGCGACGAACGACGTCCGCGACGGTTCCTTTCAGGGCGCCCAGCGCGGTCGAAAGCTCCAGGGGCATGCAGCGCCGAAGTTACTTGGATCGGCCCGAGGGAGCACTAGTTCCCGAAGATCTGCCCCCAGTAGGAGCCATACTTCCCGATTCCGACTCGCTTGAAGCCGGCGCCCAGCATGTTGGCGTTGTGGCCGGGGCTGTTCTTCCAGCCGTCCATGACGGCCTGCGGGCTGCCATAGCCGGCGGCGATGTTCTCGCCGTTCGCGCTGGTGCCGCACTTGTTCGCGCGGGTCCAGGGGCTGCTGATCGATGACTCGGGCGCCGTGTGCGAGAAGAAGGTGTGCACGCCCATGTGGTGACAGTGGCCTTCGATCGTGGCCTGCAGCTTGGCGTCATTGGCCAGGGCGCCGAGCCCCTTCGAGACGCGATACTGGTTGAGCAGGGTGAACACCCCGTCGATCGACGTCTGCTCCGCGGCGCTGGGCACGCAGCACACCGGGATCGATTTGCCCGGCTCGTTTCCCGTGCCGCCGGGGTCGGTGAGCGTTTCGTAGTGGCCGGTGGGTGACCCCCCGGTACCGCCGCCACCGGGGGAACCACCGCCACCAGTGGAACCGCCACCACCGGGCGTGCCGCCACCACCGGGCGTGCCGCCACCACCGGGCGTGCCGCCACCACCGGGCGTACCGCCACCACCGGGCGTACCGCCACCACCGGGCGTACCGCCACCACCGGGCGTACCGCCACCACCGGGCGTACCGCCACCACCGGGCGTGCCGCCGCCGCCGGGTGTCCCGCCACCACCGGGCGTGCCGCCACCACCGGGCGTGCCGCCACCACCGGGCGTGCCGCCGCCGCCCGGCGTGCCGCCGCCACCTGCGGTGCCCCCGGTGCTCGAGCCCCCAGCGCCCGCTGCGCCGCCGACGGCGCCGCCTGCGCCACCGCCGCTCGACCCGCCACTCGACGTTGCTCCGCCGGTCGCATCGTCGAACGTCACGTCGTCGTACCCAAGGACGTTCGAGCAAGCGGGCAGCAGCAAGACCACCGGGAAGAGCCACGCAGTCCGCATGCGGCAAGTGTCGCGTCCATTCGCAGACGTGACAACCCCATGCTTCACGGCGCGGCGCGCAATCGGAGCACACCCACCTTCGAGCGCTGCGCCGGCACCAGAACGACCCGAGCGCGCTCGGCGTGATGCCCCTCGGCTTCGAGCACCAGATCGAAGGTGCCCGACGGCAGACCCTCGAGAGTGAGCTCGCGCTCGGGCGGCTCGAGCACGCGCCGCTCGATGCAAACTTCCTTCGAGAAGTGGGCGTCGTACGCACACACGCTCACCATCAGCGACTTCACCGCACTGGCAAGCTCGACCGTGGCCTCGAGGCTCGCGGGCTTCTCCAGACGAAGCTCGACGTTGGCAGAGCCGGGACGCAACCCGCGAACCTGGCGCGGTGCGAAGCCCGTCGCGACGGCGAACACGTTGATTGGCTCGTCGCCCAGACCGCCCAGCTCGAACCGCCCCGCGTCGTCTGCCGTGGTGAACCCGCCCGTGTCGTCCGAGCTGCCGACCCGCGCGCGGGGGACGGGTGTGCCCCGGTCGTCGACCACTCGGCCTGCCAGCGTGCGCCCTTCAGAGAGCCGAAAGGTGTGCTCGGTGGCGCGACCGCGGTCTTCGATGCGCAGCTCGGCCCGTGCGGGGCGGTGGCGGCCGGTGAAGGCCTGCACCGTCCAGGTCCCCGGCTCGAGCTCGCCGATCTCGCACACGCCCTCGAGATTGGTCTCGCAGCGGGCGCGTTCTCGGCCGCCGGGGCCGAGAATTTGCACGTTTGCCCCGGCCGCGGCGCGGCCGCTGGGGTCCAGCACGTGCGCCTCGAGCCACGCCGCCGGCGGCAGCTCCACGCTCAGGGTCCCGACCGAGACGTCGACGCCGCGCTCGTGCCGCACGTGGCGGGGATGCGCGACGATCAGGCGCAACCGCCCGGGCGCCAGATCGGCAAGAACCACGCGCCCGTCGCTGCCCGTGACGCCGGTCGCGACCAGGTCGTCGCCCAGAGCGAGACCGACCTTGGCCTCGGCGACGGGCACACCACCGCTCGCGACCACGATCTGCAGGGCGAAGCGCGCCGGCGACGCGCTGGGCGCGGCCTCTGCCGAGGGCTGGCCCGCCGGCGAGGGCCGCGGCGCGCCACCGCGCGCGAGCACCCACACCACCCCCACCCCGAGGGCGGTGACGACGAGCAGCGGGCCGATGGTCTTGCGGTTCATTCCCCGGCCCGGGGACTCTAGCTCAGGCGCGGCGCCGGCTGGAGCGCAGGCCGAGCTGCACCGCGTCGTGGACCAGCCCGCCGTCGCGCTCGCGACGGGACCTGGCCATCAGCCAGGTGATGAACGCCCCCTCCAGCAGCACGATCCCGATGAATGCGGCGTCGAGCTCATTCGCTCCGAGCATGTAGTGCGACCTCCCTATCGATGCGCTTAATGGGTCGCTGAAGAGTGGGCCAAGAAATCGACCCGTGACGCGCAGCAGCGCACGCGGCATTTTCAGGGAAAATCCAGGGCAAATGTGGGTTGCTTCGTCTGCGCGCGACGGTGCGGTATACGTCGCGCCGAGGACGACGAGTTGAGCACGCACCCGGCGGAGGGCGCCCCCGGCATGGACCCGTGGCTCGGGCTTTCGCTCGGGCTGCTCTTGGTCGCGGTCAACGGCTTCTTCGTCGCCGCCGAGTTTGCCCTGGTGAAGGTCCGTCCGACCCAGATCCAGCCGCTGGTCGACAAGGGCGAGCTCCGAGCCCGGATCACCAAGCACGTGCTCGATCGGATGGACTCTTACCTGTCGGCCGCCCAGCTCGGGATCACCCTGGCCAGCCTGGCGCTGGGCTGGATCGGCGAGCCGGCATTCGCGTGGATCCTGCGCCCGCTGTTCGACCACATCCCGGGCGCGAGCCCCAGCCTGCTGCGTTCGGCCAGCATCACGGCCGCGTTCTTCACCATCACGTCGCTGCACATCGTGCTGGGCGAGCAGGCCCCGAAGTGGCTGGGGTTGAAGCACCCCGAGGCGGTGAGCCTCTGGGTCTCGATCCCGATGTTCGTGTTCCACAAGCTGACCTTTCCGCTGACCTGGCTGCTCAACCTGACCACCAACGCGGTGCTGAAGCTGGTCGGCATCGACGCTTCCGGCGCGGGCCACTCGGATCACAGTGAAGAAGAGCTGCGCTTGCTGCTCGCGTCGGGGCCCACCGGCAGGCTGTCGAAGCAGAAGCGCGAGCTGCTCGACAACGTCTTCGAGCTGTCGCACCGCACGGCCCGGCAGGTGATGGTGCCGCGCTCGGACGTGACCTATCTGTCACTCCACCGGTCGCTGGAAGAGAACCTGAAGATCGCGCGCCAGACCGAGTTCACTCGATTCCCGCTGTGCACCGAGGACCTGGACCAGGCGTTCGGCATCGTGCACATCAAGGACCTGTTCCGGACTGGCGAGCTTCCGAAGTCCCTGGAGTCGGTGAAGCGCGAGATCCACTTCGTGCCCGAAACCCTCACCCTGGACCGGCTGCTCAGGCGCATGCGCCGCGAGCGCGAGCACATGGTGGCAGTCGTCGACGAATACGGCGGGGTCAGCGGAATCGTCACGCTCGAGGACGTGATCGAAGAAATCGTAGGACAGATCCAGGACGAGTTCGACCAGGAAAAGCCGGACATCGCCCGGGAATCGGACCAGGTCTACCGCGTCTCGGGCGCGGTGCTGGTGGTGGATCTCGAAGACGCCCTGAACGTGGAGTTCAGCGAGCGGAACGAGGACACGGTCAGCGGCGTGGTCATGTCCGAGCTGGGCCGCCAGCCCAAGGTCGGCGATTCGGTAGAGGTGGGCGAGGTGCGGTTCGAGGTGCTCGAGATCAGCAGCCGCCGCATCGAGCTCTTGCGGGCGACGGTGCTGCCGACCCAGACCAAGGCCGGGTGAACGCCTCAGCCCTCGCTGCCCAGCTGCGCCAGCCGGGCGGCCCGCGCGGCGTCCAAACGTTCGTCCAGCGTCTCGCGTAGCATGCGAAGCCCGAAGCGGTCGGGCCGGTCGGCCTCGGTCGCGATCTCGCGTAGCACCTCGTCCGCGCGCTGGCGCGGCGCCTCGGGGACGCCCAGGGCCTGGGCCAGCTGCTCGAGCGCGTCTCGGGTGCGCACCGACGCCTCGCCGTCGAGGGTGGCAATCCACGAGGCCACTGCGTAGACGAACAGCCGGTCGGACTTCGACATGTTCATGCGATCCACCACGCCCATGTCGACGCGGTTCTTCACCGCCTCTTCGAGCTTCTGCAGTGAGTCGATGTCGAGGCCCTCTTCGGCGGCCGTGCGCAAGATGGCATCGGCGGCCTGCCGGGTGAGCTGGCCGTCGGCCCACCCCACGGCGGCGAGCGCAATATAAACGTCGAGCCCGAGAATGGGGTTCGTCGCCATGGTCCAAGCCTACACCCGACGGCACCCTCTGGAGAACGATCTGCCTCGCCGGGGCCGAAGTGTGCCGTTTCCGGCCGCTGCCCCCGGCCCGCGAAAATCTCTCGACTTGAAACGCGGGCCCAGACAGCCGAAAACGGTCATCTCGGATGGGCTCGACCCCCCCTGCGCCGACGCTCGTTCCCGGGCAGCTTCTCGACCGGTACGAGCTGCTCTGCCCCGTGGCTCAAGGGGGCATGGCGCAAGTGTGGGTCGCGCGCATGCAGGGCAAGCTGGGCTTCGAGAAGCTGGTGGCGATCAAGACCGTGATCGCGCAGCACGTGCTCGACGACAAGTTCGAGAAGATGTTCTTGGACGAGGCGCGCATCATCGCGCGCATCCGCCACCCCAACGTCGCGCAGATCTTGGACCTGGGTCAGCAGGGCAGCGTGTTGTTCCTGGTGCTCGAGTGGGTCGAGGGCGAATCCGCGGCGTCGCTGCGGCGCGCGGTGCACGGCAAAGGTGAGAAGCTGCCGCTGAACATCGTGCTGCGAATCGTCGCCGACTCGTGCGCCGGGCTGCACTCGGCCCACCAGCTGGTGAACGATCGGGGCGAGCCGCTGAACGTGGTCCACCGCGACGTGTCGCCGTCGAACGTGCTCGTCAGCACCAGCGGCGAGGTCAAGCTGATCGACTTCGGGGTGGCCAAGGCGGTCGACCGCATCTCGGACGAGACCGCCGCCGGCGTGATCAAGGGCAAGGTGGCCTACATGTCGCCGGAGCAGGCCCTGGGCAAACCCGTGGACCGGCGGGCAGACGTCTGGTCCGCGGGCATCATGCTGTATCACCTGCTGGCGGGCCGAACGCCCTACGAGGCGGACAACCAGATCCAGACGCTGCACCGCGTGGTGCAGGGGCTGCCCCCCGAGCCGATCCGCGGCATCCCGCCCGAGGTGGCCGAGGTCACGTACACCGCGCTGAGCTATGCGGCCGACGGCCGATTCGCCAGCGCCGACGAGATGCAGCGGGCCCTGGAGAGGGCCCTGGTGCAGTGCTGCGGGCCGACCACCCAGACCGACGTCGCTGCCTACTTGAACGACAAGATGGCCGACCGGGTCGTGCGCCGCCGGCGCACCATCCAGCGGGCGCTCGAGGCGGCCGAGCAGCGCAAGCTGTTGGCCGAAGAGTTCGAGACGGCCATCGAGCAGTCGAGCAGCAGCCTGTACGCCGCGCTCGAGCTCAAGACGCCGTCGTCGACTCAGGGCTACACCCCTCCGAAGAGCAGCTCGGACGCCGAGCTGGACGCGCTCTTGGGGGAAGAGCCCCCGGCGGCCGCAGCGGCGACCACCACTACGCCGCGCCCACCGCCGCCCGACGAACCGCTGCCGCTGCGCCACCTGGAGGTGTCGGCGTCGTCGGACACTTCATCGCCCGCGTTCTCGGACGCGCCGACGCTGAAGAAGCCGCCGACCAACCTGCCGGACATGCCGCTGCCGCCCAGCATCATCAAGTCGCCGGGGCCGCTGCCGCCGATCCCCAAGCCCCCGCTGTCCGATCGGCCGCCGCCGCCCACCAGCGACGACGCTCCCCTCCCCCCGATCCCGAAGGCGGCCCCGGCAGACGCGCCGCTGAACGAACGCAAGGCGGTGACCCAGCGCAAGCTGCAGGCACCGGTCATCACGCTGGCGGAAGATCCGGTGCCCCCGCGCGAGTTCCACTCGATCCCGGACACCTCGAAGTTCGGGACCCGCCGCCGGGGCCCGCTGATCGTCATCGGCTTCGCCGTGGCCCTGGGGGTGCTGGGCTATGGCGCCTACCTGGCGTGGGACAAATTCAACACCGAACGCCACATGACCGCGCCCTGAAGACAGGCGCGGCCGCGAAATAGAAACGGCGACGGGGCCAGCCGCGGGGCGGCCCCGTCGTCTCGTTTGGTTGCCTTGGGTTCGATTACTGGCGGGCGCCCACCAGCTTGAAGCTCGAGCTCGCCGCCCAGCCGCGCACCATCACGTGCACCGGAGCGTCGGTGTTCAGCTTGACCGTGCAGCTCTCTTTCGATCCGGCCTTGTAGGGGCGGCAGTCATAGAGCGTCTTGCTCGGCGCCGAGCCCACGCGAACGTAGAGGTCCGCGTCACCGGTGCCGGTCATGTCGAAGCGGTACGAGCCCTTCGGGAGCTTCGGCGTCGTGAAACGCTTCTCGGTGGACTTCGCCACGCTGCCGGACTCGGTCATGCCGGCCCAGGCCGGGTCGGGGTTGCCGCCGCCGCCGCCACCCGGCACGAAGACGTTGTCTTCTTCACCGGTCACCAGGATGACCTGCGACGAGTCGACGTCGCGGAAGATCTGCTCGTAGGTCTTGGGCTGCTGGTGAGAGATCAGGCCGTTGACGAAGGCCATGGTCGCTTCGGCGTCGGAGTGGAAGTACGCGGGCATGGCGTTGACCACCATGTCGACGTGCTTGGTCCCGGTCGGGTCGTCGGGGTTGACCGCCGCGTGGTCCTTCCAGATCTCCGAGTCGACGTAGGCGTAGCTGTCGCAGCCGTTCTCGAAGAAGATCACGTACTGGCCCTTCACCCACTTGCCCTTCTGGGCAAGGGCGCGGATGTTGGCGCCGAGGCCGGCGTGGCCGTTGTAGACGACGAAGTCGGCGGTGGTCGACAGCGCCTCGTAGCGGTCGTCGAAGGTGGGCCCGGCGGTGCGGACGTTGTCCACCAAAAGGGCGTAGATTTCGACCTTCTTGCCGTCGGCCAGGGTGGCGCTGAACTGGATGTCGGGGTTCGCCACGCCCGGCGAACCTGGAACGCTGGCGGGCACGGTGGTGAGCCCCAGGTTGCCCAGCTTCGACTTCACGGCATTGACGAACTCGTTGTAGGCCGCGATGCCCGCGTCCGAGCTCGAGGTCGCGCCGTCTTCGTACTTGCCGAAGATGGCCACGGTCTTGAAGACGTTGTCCTCCCAGACCTTGGTGTACTCCGGATACTTCCCGGTGGTGTTGACGGTGCTGACCTTGACGCTCGCCGTCGCGGTGTAGACGTCGGTGTCTTCCAGCTGGCAGCCGTAGGCTTCGGGCCGGAAGTAGTACCACATGCTGCCCGAGTCCACGTCGTGGGCGTGGGCGTCGACGCAGCTGTCCTTGTACTTCTTGGTGAACGCGTCGTACCCCGAATAGCTGGCGTCACGCGGGATGCGCAGCTTGTAGCTGGTCGGGACGTTGTTCTTCTCGCCCCAGGCCACCGGCATCTTCGCGTGGTAGGTGATCTTCTTCTTCCCGTCGACGTCGGTGGTCTTCACGTTGGTGAGCTCGAGCTTGTCGAGGCGACCCACGCTGTGCTCCGCGTTCAGATGCCCGATGGTGTAG
Source organism: Polyangiaceae bacterium (assembly GCA_023150915.1). GTDB lineage: Bacteria > Myxococcota_A > Polyangia > Polyangiales > Polyangiaceae > JADJKB01. The sequence continues at coordinate 15,012 of JAKLKA010000060.1, read as the reverse complement.
AGCAGCTGGTCTTCGACCGTGCTCTCGACGTTCCACACCGAGTCGACGACGGCTTCGCCGTCCCACTCGAAGTCGACGATCACCGCCTGCACGCTGGAGTCGGCCTTGCCCTCTTCGGGTTTCACCAGATCTTCGGCGGGGATGGTCTGGTCGCCGCTGCCGCCGCCGGGTTCCGAGGTTTCCATGGCGCACCCGGCAGCCAGAGCGAGAAGCGTCGGAGCAAACAGGCTGGTGAGCTTGACGAAGCGCATGGTGTGTTTCCTTTTCGAGTGAGACTCGGCCTCCGACTCGCTGGGCCCGGGGTCCGCGTTCCCCGAAAACTTGCCCACTTGGTGCGACTCGGTATGTGCGTGTATCTGTAGCACCTACATATACTCACTAGCAACCACTTTCCTTCCCTTCCCGCGAAAGTAGCTGAACTAGTTAGTTTTTTCGCCGTGCTGGCGGGTTCGGGCCAAGGAGAGTCTGCCCACACGGGCCCGCCGTCGTGTACTCTCGGCCGATGCGATCGAAGGTGCGTGGGGCTTGTGCGTTGGCAGTGGCATTGGTGGTTTCGGCGGCGCTGGCCAGTGGCTGCGGCGGCGACGACGACAGCGGGGGCACCAGCACCGGCGGCAGCGGCGGCAGCACCGGCGGTAGCGGCGGCAGCGGCGGCGGCACCGGTGGCAGCGGCGGCAGCAGCACCGGCGGTGCCGGCGGCAGCGGCGCGTGCCCCGCGGCGCCCGATCCGCAGGCCACCGACGCGTGTGACACCTGCCAGGACGACGCGCACATGGGCTGTGCCTGCGACGCCGAGACCACGGCGTGCGCCGAGGACGCCGACTGTGACGCCATCTGGGATTGCACCACCGGCGCGACCGACGCCGGGCCGGCCTGCGACTCGCTGGACGCCGATGGCGCGGCTTGCGTGAACAAGTGCCTCGACGCGCACCCTGCCGGCAAGGCCAAGTACCTGGCGATGGAGAAGTGCGGCTATTGCACGTACTGCGCCGCCGCCTGCGACACTGCCGAGTACTGCGGGGTGCTGGGGAACCCCTCCGACGGCGGCACCACCGACGGCGGATCGGATTCCGGCAAAGACGCCACCGCCGACGCTTCAGGCGACGCCTCGACCGACTGAAGCGCCGTCACCTCACGGGCAGTCCGCGCAGCAGTCGCCGTAGGCTTCGCACGCGGCGTCGCAATAACACGCGTCGCCGCCGGAGCCGCCGCTGCCTGCAGAGCCGCCGCTGCCGCCGCAGTCCGCGCAGCAGTCGCCGTAGGCCGCGCACTGCGCGTCGCAGTAGCACTGTCCGCCGCCGGAGCCGCCGCTCCCGCTTCCGCTGCTGCCACCGGTGCCGCCCCCGCTGCCGCCACCGGCGCCGCTGCCACCACTCCCGCTGCCGCCGCTGCCGCCCCCGCTGCAGTCGGCACAACAATCCCCGTTCTGCGCGCACTGGGCGTCGCAGTAGCACTGCTGTCCCGTCCCACCGCTCGGCCCACCCAGGCTGGACGCGCGGATGGCGTGGTACCCCCCGGACACCAGGGAGTCGACCGTGCGCGCGCGAAACTGCATGTCGTCTGCGGTGCTCGCCTGCTCGAGCACGCAGGCCTCGGTCTTGGCGTCGTCGTTCCAGCCCAGGAACAGCATGATGTGACCTGCACCGTTCTTGCGGTAGACCATGGCGTCCGCTGGCGCGAGATCGTCGAACGACCCCAGGCTCGACCACTGCCCCGAGTCGGCAATGAAGTCTGCCGTGGTGTGCGACGTTCCGAGCTGCCAACACATCGAGACGAACCCCGAGCAGTCCGTCCGGTAGCCCTCGTGCTGGCTGCTCTGGCTGTACGGGACCTGGGCGTCGTACCAGGTGAAGCCGCGCTCGATGGCGGTTTTGCGGCCGCCCGACGTGGCGCTCAGAATGGTCTCGCGCGACAGGTTGCACGCGACCTTCAGGCTCTGGCCCGAGTTGTCGCCGACGTCCCCGACCACCGGGGGTTCGGTGTCCACTCCGCAGGCAGGGGTTCCGAGCAGGGCGGCGAACGCGATCAGGATCCCGGTGGTGCGCATGCCCGAGCACGAGAGCAACCGGCGTGCCGGCGCACGTGGGCCCTTGCCGCCGCGGAAAAACCCTTGGTTTGTCGGCGGACCGCGCCGCCGTCTGGACGCAGCCGTGGACGTTCCGGACGATGGCGGCGCCGGCGGCGGCCGCGCGCTCCCTCCCCCCAAAATGAGCGCGAGGCGCCCGATCTCTCGACCGAACGCCTCGCTTCTCGAGCCCGACGCGGCTGGCTATTCCTCGCCGACAGCGGCGGCGATCTCGGCGGGGGTCGCCCGCTGGATCGCGATCGGCGCGTACTTCTCGCCGCTCTCGTCGACCACCAGGTTCAGCCGCTTGTAGGGCGGCAGGCCCGTGCCGGCCGGGATCAGGCGGCCCATGATGACGTTCTCCTTGATGCCGCGAAGGTCGTCGGTCTTGCCGCAGATGGCCGCCTCGGTGAGCACCTTGGTGGTCTCCTGGAACGACGAAGCGCTGATGAAGCTCTCGGTGGAGAGCGACGCCTTGGTGATGCCGAGCAGCATCGCCTCGGCGACGGCGGGTTGGCCGCCACGCTCCATCACGCGGGTGTTCTCCTTCTCGAACAGGTATTTCTCGACCTGCTCGTCGACCAAGAAGTTGGTGTCACCCACCTCCTTGATGCGAACGCGGCGCAGCATCTGGCGAACGATCACCTCGATGTGCTTGTCGTTGATGCCGACGCCCTGCAGGCGATAGACCTGCTGGATTTCGTTCACCAGCCAGGCCGCCAGCTCCTTCTCGCCCTTCACCTTCAAGATGTCGTGCGGGTTGGCGGGGCCGTCTTGCAGCGGGTCGCCGGCGCGGACGTGGTCGCCCGGCTGCACCTGGATGTGCTTGCCCTTGGGGATCAAGTACTCGCGCGCCTGGTCCGGCAGCGGGGCGCCGTCCGCCGCGAACGGCGTGATCATCAGCTTGCGCTTGCCCTTGGTGTCCTTGCCGAACGAGACCTCGCCGTCGATCTCGCTGATGATGGCGTGATCCTTGGGCTTCCGGGCCTCGAACAGCTCGGCCACGCGCGGCAGACCGCCGGTGATGTCCTGCACCTTGGTGGTGTCGCGGGGGATCTTGGCGATGGCCTCGCCGGGGTGAATCTCTTCACCTTCCATCGCCACGATGTTGGCGCCCACGGGCAAGAGATAGCGAGCGTCGAGCTCGGTGCCCGGGATCTTCATCGCCTCGCCGGTTTGCGGATCGATGATCGTGATGCGCGGGCGAAGATCCGCCGCACGGCTCTCGATCACGATCTTGCGGCTCAGGCCGGTGACCTCGTCGACCTTCTCGATGACGGTGACGCCCTCGACCAGGTCGCCGAACTTCACGATGCCGCCGACCTCGGTGAGGATGGGGCTGGCGAAGGGATCCCACTCGGCCACGATGGTGCCGGCCGGGACGCGCTCGCCCTCCTTGTACTTGAGGATGGCGCCGTAGACCAGGCGGTGGTGCTCACGCTCGCGGCCCGTGTCGTCCATGATCACCAGCTCGCCGTGGCGGTTCATGACGGCGATGGTCGCGTCCTTCTTGTGCGCCAGCTGGGTGTTCCGCAGGCGAATCGTGCCCTCGGTGCGGGTCTCGAGCGAGCTCTGCTCGATCTTGCCGCGCGCCGCCGCGCCACCGATGTGGAAGGTCCGCATGGTGAGCTGGGTGCCCGGCTCGCCGATGCTCTGCGCCGCGATGATGCCGATGGCCTCGCCCATGTTGACGCGATAGCCACGCGCCAGGTCGCGGCCGTAGCACATGCCGCACACGCCGCGGCGCGTCTGGCAGGTGAGCACGGAGCGAATCACCACCTCTTCGATGCCTGCGTCCTCGATCTTGCGGACCAGCGCCTCGTCGAGCTCGGTGTTGCTCTCGACCAGCACCTCGCCCGTGAGCGGATCGACCACGTCTTCCAGCACCACGCGACCCAAGATGCGATCGCCCAGCGGCTGGATGACCTCGCCGGCCTCTTCCAGCTTGGTGACGCGGATGCCGTCCAGGGTGCCGCAGTCGAACTCGGCGACCACGGCGTCTTGCGCGACGTCCACCAGGCGGCGGGTGAGATAGCCAGAGTTGGCGGTCTTGAGGGCGGTGTCGGCCAGGCCCTTACGCGCGCCGTGGGTGCTGACGAAGTACTGCAGCACGCTGAGGCCTTCGCGGAAGTTGGCGGTGATGGGCGTCTCGATGATCTCGCCCGACGGCTTGGCCATCAGGCCACGCATGGCGGCCAGCTGGCGCATCTGCTGGGTCGAGCCACGCGCGCCAGAGTCGGCCATGATGTAGACGGGGTTGAAGCTGGCCTCTTCCGACTTCTCACCGGTCTCGGGGTCGGTCACGGTCTCGCGACCGATCACGTTCATCATCTCTTCGGTGACGCGATCGGCCACGCCGGCCCAGATGTCGACCACCTTGTTGTAGCGCTCACCGTCCGTGATCAGACCTTCCTGATACTGGTCGACCACCTTCTCGAGCTCGGCTTGCGCCTCGTCGATCAGGACCTTCTTCTTCGGGGGAATGATCATGTCGTCCATGCAGATCGACACGCCGCCCTGGGTCGCGAAGTTGAAGCCAAGCGTGCGCAGCCGGTCGGCGAGCAGCACGGTCTCTTTGTTGCGGTGCTTGCGGTAGCAGACGTCGATCAGCGACGAGAGCGCCTTCTTGTTCAGCACCTTGTTGGCGTAGTCGAAGGGGATGCTCTCGGGCAGGATCTCGCTGATCAGCACGCGACCCACGGTGGTGTCGATCAGCCGCGTGCGGGGCTTGCCCTCTTCGTCGCGGTCCGTGACGCGCACCTTGATGCCGGCGTGCAGGCTCACGACGCCGTTGTCGTAGGCCATGCGCACCTCGGTGGGTGACGAGAACACGCCGCGCAGATAGCCCTTGAGCTCGCCCTTCTTCGCGTCGACCTCGAGCGAGTTCTCGCGATACGAGCCGGGCGCGTAGCGGCGCATGCGGGTCGCGTAATACAGCCCGAGGACGATGTCCTGAGTCGGGTTGATGATCGGGCGACCGTTGGCCGGCGACAGGATGTTGTTGGTGCTCATCATCAGCACCCGCGCTTCCATCTGCGCCTCGATGCTGAGCGGCACGTGAACCGCCATCTGGTCACCGTCGAAGTCGGCGTTGAAGGCCGCGCACACCAGCGGGTGAAGCTGGATGGCCTTGCCCTCGATCAGCACCGGCTCGAACGCCTGAATGCCCAGGCGGTGCAAGGTGGGGGCGCGGTTCAGCATCACCGGATGCTCGGTGATGACCTCTTCCAGGATGTCCCACACCTCGGGACGCTCCTTCTCCACCATCTTCTTGGCGCTCTTGATGGTGTTGACGAAGCCGCGCTCTTCCAGCTTGTTGTAGATGAAGGGCTTGAACAGCTCGAGCGCCATCTTCTTGGGCAGCCCGCACTGGTGCAGGCGCAGCGCCGGGCCGACCACGATCACCGAGCGACCGGAGTAGTCCACGCGCTTGCCGAGCAGGTTCTGGCGGAAGCGGCCCTGCTTGCCCTTGAGCATGTCGGACAGGCTCTTGAGCGGACGCTTGTTGGGACCGGTGATGGTCTTGCCGCGACGGCCGTTGTCGAACAGCGCGTCCACCGCCTCTTGCAGCATGCGGCGCTCGTTCCGGATGATGATCTCCGGCGCGTTGAGCTCGAGCAGGCGCTTGAGGCGGTTGTTGCGGTTGATCACCCGACGGTAGAGGTCGTTCAGATCGCTGGTGGCAAACCGGCCGCCATCGAGCGGCACGAGCGGCCGCAGGTCGGGCGGCAGCACCGGGATCACGGTCAGCATCATCCACTCGGGGCGGTTCCCCGAGCCGCGGAACGCCTCGACCACCTTCAGGCGCTTGGCGTACTTCTTCCGCTTCGCGTCGCTGGTGCTGGTGCGCATGTCGTGGCGCAGCTGCTCCGAGAGGGCGTGCACGTCCACGCGCTTCAGCATCTCGAGCACGGCCTCGCCGCCCATGCCGGCCGAGAAGCGGTCGTCGCCGTACTCTTCGAGCAGCTGGGTATAGCGGTCTTCGGTCAAGAGCTCACCGGAGCTGAGGCCGGTGTCCTTGGGATCGATGACCATGTACGCTTCGCAGTACAGGACCTTCTCCAGGTCCTTGAGCGTGATGTCGAGGATGTTGCCGATGCGGCTCGGCAGGCTCTTCAAGAACCAGATGTGGGCGACCGGCGTGGCCAGGCTGATGTGGCCCAGGCGCTCGCGACGCACCTTGCTCTGGATGACTTCGACGCCGCACTTCTCGCAGACGATGCCGCGGTGCTTCATGCGCTTGTACTTGCCGCAGATGCACTCGTAGTCCTTCACCGGCCCGAAGATCTTGGCGCAGAACAGGCCGTCCCGCTCGGGCTTGAAGGTTCGGTAGTTGATGGTCTCGGGCTTCTTCACCTCGCCGTGCGACCACTCGCGAATCTTCTCTGGGCTCGCGAGCGAGATGCGCATCGCGGAGAAAGAGAGGGGATCCTTCGGCTTCTCGAAAAACGAAAAGATGTCACGCATGGCTGTTCTCCCTACTCACTCTTCCGCTGCCGCAACGCCGCCGGGGGCGGCGGGGCCTTCGACCAACTCGACGTTCAAGCACAACGACTGAAGCTCTTTGATCAGCACGTTGAAGCTCTCGGGCAGGCCCGCCTCCAGCGCGTACTCGCCCTTGACGATGGACTCGTACATGCGCGTGCGGCCCTGCACGTCGTCACTCTTCACGGTCAAGAACTCCTGAAGGGCGTAGGCGGCGCCGTACGCTTCCATGGCCCAGACCTCCATCTCGCCCAGGCGCTGACCGCCGAACTGCGCCTTGCCACCCAGCGGCTGCTGCGTGACCAGCGAGTACGGCCCGATGGACCGCGCGTGGATCTTGTCGTCGACCAGGTGGTGGAGCTTCAGCATGTACATGATGCCCACCGTGACATCTTGCTCGAACGGGTCGCCGTTGCGCCCGTCGAACAAGATGGCCTGACCGCTGGACGGCAGGCTGGCCAGCGCCAGCGCCTCTTTGATCTGGGCTTCGGCGGCACCGTCGAACACCGGCGAGCCGAACAGCACGCCGTTCTTCAGCTTGCGAGCCAGATCGTAGGCTTCGTCGTTCGAGAGGGACTTGATGACCTTCACGAACTTCTCGTCACCGCCGTACACGTCGGCCAGCTTCTGCTTGACCTTGTCGGGGCTGAACTTCTGCTCGACCATCTCGGAGAGCTGCCGGCCCAGCTGACGCCCGGCCCACCCCAGGTGGGTCTCGAGGATCTGGCCGACGTTCATGCGGCTCGGCACGCCCAGCGGGTTCAGCACGATGTCGACGGTGGTGCCGTCGGCGAGGTACGGCATGTCCTCTTCCGGCAGCACGCGGCTCACCACGCCCTTGTTCCCGTGGCGGCCGGCCATCTTGTCGCCGACCTGGATCTTGCGCTTGATGGCGACGTAGACCTTCACCATCTTGATCACGCCGGGCGGCAGCTCGTCGCCGCGTGACAGGCGCTCGATCTTCTCGCGGAAGTGCTCTTCGCGAGTCCGCACCAGCTCTTCCAGGTCGGTGAGCAGCTGAGCCACCTGATCGGCGCCGGTCTCGACCGGGATCTCGCCCCAGTACTTGCGCGGCACGCCCTCGAAGGCCTCGTCGTTCAGCTCGGCGCCCTTGGCGAGCAGCACCTTGCCCTTGTCGTCCACGACCTTGCCGGTGGTGACCTTCCCGGACAGCACCCGCTTGATCTTGCGGAAGTAGCTGTCACGGAAGATCTTCACCTCTTCGTCGCGGTTTCGCTCGAGCTTGGCGCGCTCTTGGTCCTCGATGGCCTTGGCGCGCTCGTCTTTGTCGGTGCCCTTGCGGCTGAAGATGCGAGCGTTGATCACGATGCCGCTGACGCCCGGGGGCACCTTCAGCGAGCTGTCGCGCACGTCGCCGGCCTTCTCGCCGAAGATGGCGCGCAAGAGCTTCTCTTCCGGGGAGAGCTGGCTCTCGCCCTTGGGAGTGATCTTGCCGACCAGGATGTCACCCGGCTTCACCTCGGCGCCGATGCGCACCACGCCGGCGTCGTCCAGGTCCTTCAGGGCCTCTTCGCCGACGTTGGGGATGTCCTTGGTGATCTCTTCCTTGCCCAGCTTGGTGTCGCGGGCGACGCACTCGAACTCTTCGATGTGCACCGAGGTGTAGATGTCCTCGCGGACCAGCTTCTCGCTGAGGAGAATCGAGTCCTCGAAGTTGTAGCCTTGCCAGGGCATGAACGCGACGAGCACGTTCTGACCCAGAGCCAGCTCGCCCATGTCGGTGGCGGCGCCGTCGGCCAGCACGTCGCCGGCCTTGACCACCTCGCCCGGCCGGATGATCGGCTTCTGGTTGTAGCAGGTGCTCTGGTTCGAGCGCTGGTACTTGGTCATCTGATAGATGTCCGGCACCTCGTCGCCCTCGGCGCCGGTGGCACGAACCACGATGCGCTCGGCGTCGACGCTCTCGACCACGCCGTCGCGCTTGGCGATGACGCACACGCCCGAGTCGATGGCCACGCGGCCTTCCATCCCGGTGCCGACCAGCGGGGCTTCGGTGCGAACCAGCGGCACCGCCTGGCGCTGCATGTTCGCGCCCATCAGCGCACGGTTGGCGTCGTCGTGCTCCAAGAACGGCACCAGGGCCGCGGCCACGCTCACCATCTGGTTCGGAGCCACGTCTTGCAGCTCGACCTGGTCGGGCGCCGCCATGCGGAAGTCGCCGTTGAAGCGCGCGCTGACCAGCGAGCCCTTGAACTTGTTCTTGTCGTCGATGTCGGCGGTGGCCTGCGCGATGTACTTCTGCTCTTCTTCCAGGGCGCTGAACCAGTGCACCTCGGGGGTCACGCGGCCGTGCTCCACCTTGCGGTAGGGCGTCTCGACGAAGCCGTACTCGTTGACGCGAGCAAAGGTCGAGAGCGAGGCGATCAGGCCGATGTTCGGACCTTCCGGCGTCTCGATGGGGCAGATGCGGCCATAGTGCGTGGCGTGCACGTCGCGCACCTCGAAGCCGGCACGCTCGCGGGTCAGACCGCCGGGGCCCAGGGCCGAGAGGCGGCGCTTGTGGGTGACCTCGCTGAGCGGGTTGGTCTGATCCATGAACTGCGAGAGCTGCGAGCTTCCGAAGTATTCCTTCACCACCGCGCCCACGGGCTTGGCGTTGATCAGATCGTGGGGCATCAGCGTGTCGATCTCTTGCGAGACGCTCATGCGCTCTTTGATGGCGCGGGCCATGCGGACCAGACCGATGCGGTACTGGTTCTCCATCAGCTCGCCCACGGCGCGCACGCGGCGGTTGCCCAGGTGGTCGATGTCGTCCACCGAGCCGCGGCCGTTCTTGATCTCGATCAGGTGACGCACCGTCTCGAGGATGTCCTGCGGGGAGAGGATGCTCTGATCCAGCTCCGGCTTCTGGTCGTCGGGCAGGTCGCGGTAGAACTTGTAGTTGAGCTTCAGCCGGCCGACGGCCGACAGGTCGTAGCGCTCGGGGTTGAAGAACAGGTTGTTGAACAGCTGTTTGGCCGTCTCGAGCGTGGGCGGATCACCCGGCCGCAGGCGCCGGTAGATCTCCATGATCGCGTCCTCGGTGGTCTTCACCTTGTCGGCGATCAGCGTGTCGCGCAGGTAGGGTCCGACGTTCAAACCGTCGATGAACAGCACCTTGAACTGCTCGATGCCGGCCTCGCGCAGGCGCTCGAGCGTGACCTCGGTCACCTCTTCGTTGCACTCGAGCAAGACCTCGCCGGTCTCCTTGTCGATGACGTCTTGGGCGCTGACCTTGCCCACCAGCTCCACCACCTCGAGGGGAAGGCGGTCCACCTTGGACTCTTTCAGCTTCTTGATGGCGGCGCGGGTGAACTTGGTGTTCTTGCGCACCACCACCTCTGAGCCGACCTTGATGTCGCGGGTCGAGCGCTGGCCGGGGAGCAGATCGAACTCGATGCTCTTGCCGAACTTGCCGCCCTTCTCCAGGAACACGGTCTCGGTGCTGTAGAAGTAGTTCAGCAGGTCCTGCGAGCTGTAGCCGAGCGCGCGCAAGAGCACCGTGGCGTGCATCTTCCGCCGGCGGTCGATGCGGACGTAGATGATGTCCTTGTGGTCGAACTCGAAGTCGAGCCACGAGCCGGAATAGGGGATGACGCGGGCCGAGTAGAGCAGCTTGCCGCTGGAGTGCGTCTTGCCCTTGTCGTGGTCGAAGAACACGCCGGGGCTGCGGTGCAGCTGGCTGACCACCACGCGCTCGGTGCCGTTGATGATGAAGGTGCCGGTCTCGGTCATCAGCGGAATTTCGCCGAAGTAGACCTCTTGCTCCTTGATGTCGCGGACGATGCGCTCGCCGCCCTCGCGGGTGTCGTACACCATCAGCTGCGTGGTCACCTTGATCGGTGCCGCGAAGGTCATGCCGCGCTGCCGGCACTCGTCGACGTCGTACTTCGGTTTCTCGAGGTTGTACGAGACGTAGACGAGCTCACTGGTCCCGTCGAAATCCTTGATGGGGAAGACGCTGCGGAACACCTCTTCCAGGCCGATCTCGCGCCGATCGCGCGGACCGAGCTCGGATTGGAGGAACTTGTCGTAGCTGGACTTCTGGATGTCGATCAGGTTCGGAATGTCGACGACACTCTCGATCTGACCGAGGTTCTTGCGATGCCGGAAGTTCGACTGGACCTTGGATGCCATTCGCGGTTCCTCCGATGGGGAGTCACGGGACCGCGCAAAAACGCGCGGTGGGGAGGCCCGGGTGCCGGGCCCAAAGACAGGGCCTAGCGGCCCGAAGCGGAAGTCGTTGGAGACAAAGAGACGAGGCCTGCCCCCGCGGCAACAAAACGCCGACGCGGTGGCACACCACGACGTTCACGTGGTGGCCACGCGCTGGGGAGGCTGATGCAATCGAGGCGGGGTCAAGCTGGAATGCGAGAGGGGTGGGGGGCCGAGCCGTCGCTCGAGCCCCGCCGCCCCTAGGGCCTCACTTGACCTCGACCTTGGCGCCAGCTTCTTCGAGCTTCTTCTTGATGTCGGCGGCCTCGTCCTTGCCGATGCCTTCCTTGAGGGCCTTCGGCGCGCCCTCGACCAGGTCCTTCGCCTCTTTCAGGCCCAGGCCGGTGAGCTCGCGGACGATCTTGATGACGTTGATCTTGCTCGGGCCCGCATCGGCGAGCACGACGTCGAACTCCGTCTTCTCCTCGGCGGCAGCCGCACCGCCACCACCCGCGGCGACCGCGCCAGCAACCGCGACCGGTGCAGCCGACACGCCCCACTTGGTCTCGAGCTCCTTCACGAGCTCCGCGATCTGGATGACCGGGAGGTTGGAAAGGTAGTCGACGATCTGCTCTCGAGTAATCTCAGCCATGTTCTTGCTCCATCAAGGCGCCGAAACGGTTCGTGTCGCGGTGCCGGAATCTGTGCTTGTTTCGTTGGTTTTCGTGTGAGGAATCTGGGTGGGACCGCGAGGGGCTGTCGCCCTTCGAGCGGTCAGGGCGCGAAGGTCAGCCTTCGTCCTTGCGCTGCTTGGCGGCGAGCACGCCGACCATTTCGCGGGCCGGCGCGTTGAGCAGCATGACGAAGCGCTGTGCAGGCGCGATCATCTGCGCCAACAGCATGGCGCGGGCTTCGTCCTTGCCCGGCATGTTCGCGAGGGTGTTCTCCACGCTCTTCGCGTCGAGAACCTGGCCTTCGAGCACGCCGGCCTTGACCTGAAGCTTCTCGTTGTCCCGCTTGAACTCCTTGACCACCTTGGCGGCGACGCTGGGCTCCTCGTAGGACCACGCGATTCCGGTCATGCCCTTGAGGGCCTTGCCCAGACCCGCGCCCCACGCTTCGCCGCTGAGCGCCTGCTTGACCAGCGTGTTCTTGACGACCTTGTACTCCACGCCCTTCGCGCGGAAGGCGTCGCGGAGCTTGCTGACCTCTTCCACGGTCATCCCCGTGAAGTCGAGGAACACCGCAGAGCTCATCTTCTGGAAGCGGCCCTTGAGGACCTCGATGGCTTCCGCTTTTGCCGTGCGTTGCATCTCAGTGCTCCTCTTCCTTGCTCACCAGCGTGCTGGTGTCGACGCGCACGCCGGGGCCCATCGTGCTCGAGAGCGTGATGCTCTTGAGGTAGATGCCCTTGGCGGTCGACGGCTTCTTGGCGATCAGCTCGCGGATCAGCGCGTGGGTGTTCTCGGCCAGCTTGGCCGGGTCGAACGACGCGCGACCGACGCGGCAGTGGACGACGCCAGCCTTGTCGACGCGGTACTCGACCTTGCCGGCCTTGGCCTCGCGCACTGCCTTGGCAACGTCCACCGTGACCGTGCCGACCTTGGGGTTCGGCATCAGGCCGCGGGGGCCGAGCACGCGGCCGAGCTTGCCGACCGCGCCCATCATGTCCGGCGTGGCGATCACCCGGTCGAAGTCCATGAAGCCCTCGGTCACCTTCGCCACCAGCTCGTCCGAGCCGGCGAAGTCGGCGCCCGCAGCCGTCGCTTCCTTCTCTTTCTCGCCCTTCGCGAACACGAGCACGCGCACGCTCTTGCCCGTTCCGTGCGGCAGAATGATGGCGCCGCGGACCATCTGATCGGCATGCTTCGGGTTGACACCCAGGCGCACCGCGATGTCGACGCTCTCGTCGAACTTCGCGTAGGCCGCCTGTTTGACGAACCCTGCGGCCTGCTCGACCGTGTAGCGCTTTTCGCGGTCGAACGCCGCGAGCGCCGTGGTTCTCTTCTTGCTGTCTTTCTTTGCCATGGTTTTCGTCTTTCGACTCCTGGAGAGCGGAGTACTCGGCGCCGACTAGGTCGAGGCCGCGCCTCCGTTCCAGTAGGTTTGGTTCGGGGTGGGCTCAGCCGACGTCCACACCCATGCTGCGCGCGGTGCCTGCGATGTTGCGGGACGCGGCTTCCAGGTCGGTGGTGTTCATGTCCTGGATCTTGGTCTTGGCGATCTCGCGGACCTGGTCCCAGGTGAGCTTGCCGACCTTGATCTTGTTCGGCTCTTTCGAGCCCGCGCCCGGCTTCTTCGAGCTGGGCAGGCCACACGCCTTCTTCACCAGCACGCTGGCCGGCGGCGACTTCATCACGAACGAGTACGACCGATCGGCGTACACCGTGATGACGACCGGGATGATGGTGTCACCCAGCGGGGCGGACTTGCTGTTGAAGTCCTTGCAGAACCCCATGATGTTGACGCCGTGCTGGCCGAGCGCCGGGCCGACCGGAGGCGAAGGGTTGGCCTTGCCCGCCGGGAGCTGGAGCTTGATGAACGCGCTGATCTTCTTCTTTGCGGCTGCCATTTTTCTCTACCGTTTCTCTACATGCGAGAAATCCAGCTCGACCGGCGTGGGACGCCCGAAGATGCTGACCATGACCTTGAGCTTCTGCTTGTCGGGCTTGACCTCTTGGACCGTGCCCGAGAAGTTGGCGAACGCGCCGACCACGACGCGAACCTCGTCGCCCTCTTGGAACTGATGCCGGGGCTTGGGTTTGACCGCACCCTCGACGATGCCCTTGCGCAGGTCCTCGATGTGGGGCGGCTTCACCTCTTGCGGGCGCTGGTTGCCGATGAACCCGGTGACCTTGGGCGTGTCCTTCACCAAGTGCCAGGCGTGCTCGCTCATCTCCATCTCGACGAAGACGTAGCCGGGGAAGCTGGTCTTGGTCTTGACGCGCTGCTTGCCGTCCTTCGCCGACTCGGTGACCGTCTCGGACGGGATCAGCACCTCGCCGAACTTTTCGTCCATCTTGAACTGGCGAATGCGCTCTTGAAGCGCCGACTTCACCTTGTTCTCGTAGCCGGAATAGGTGGTGACGACGTACCACTTCTTGCTCGGAGCGCCGCCCTCGCCGGGAGTTTCCGCCGGAGCAACAGTCAGGTCGTTCGTTTCGGGCTCAGTCATGCGCCGTACACCAGGTGAGTGAGGAAACCCCAGAATCGGTCGAGCAGGGCCACGTAGACCGTGGCAATTGCGCTGGCGACGATCACGACCACCGTGCCATTGGTCACCGTCTCGCGGCTCGGCCAAGTGACCTTGGTGAGCTCGAGCGCCACCTCGTCGGCCCAGCGCCGCACGTGCTCTTTGCGGTAGACCTGGACGACCGTCAGAATGCCAATCAGCGCGCCCAGCGTCAGCGCGTAGCTGCCGCGCTCGTCCTCGGCAAAGCGCAGAAGAAGGGGCACGGCGCGGGTGGCCGCGGGCCAATCGGCGAGCGAGCCCCAGCCGAGCGCGATCAGCTTGGACGCCACGAAGGCGACCAGGATGCCGGCCACGAAGAAGGCGGCGTGGACGTAGCGCGCCGAAGCCCCCAGCTGCTCGGCGGCGGTCTCGGTGGACTCGTGGGCCAGGGCCTTGGCCTCGGCGGCGAGCGAAGCCTCTTCGTGCTCCGCGCGCTCGCGATCGTGCTCTTCGGGCGACGCCTCGGCGTCGTCCGCATCGCCGGCGGCAGCAGCCTCGGACTCGCCCTCGGCGCGGTCGTCGTCGCGCTCGTCGGCAGACGCGTCACTGCCCGCGGACTCTTCGTCCTCGTTCAGCTCGTCGTCTTTTTCTTCGTCCTTGCGTGCCATCTCTCTCTCTTCTTTCGCGCCGACCCGGCCAGGGCGCCGTCGGCGGTCCGCGCGGCAGGGGCTGAGGGACTCGAACCCACGACCTGCGGATTTGGAATCCGCTGCTCTACCAACTGAGCTAAACCCCTGTGGTTTCTACTTGCTCTCCTGATGCATCGTGTGTCGATCGCAGGTCTTGCAGAACTTCTTGAGGCGGAGTGGCTGCGAGCCGTCGCGGCGCGCGATTGTCGTCTTGTAGTTGCGTTCGCCGCAGACCTCACAGGCGAGAGCGATACGGAGTCTCCCTCGCCCAGAGGCGCTTTCGCTCGCAGCCACTCTCCTCCAGTTACTCGATGATCTTGGTGACCACGCCCGCGCCGACGGTCTTGCCGCCCTCACGGATGGCGAAGCGCATCTGCTCTTCGAGCGCCACGTTGGTGATCAGCTCCACTTCCACGGTCACGTTGTCACCCGGCATCACCATCTTG
>JAKLKA010000252.1 GCA_023150915.1 Polyangiaceae bacterium | reverse complement strand
AGATGAGCGGCGACGGCGCGGTGTTCGTGGACGCGGTGTGAGCAGGCAGCGCCGAGCTCAGGCGAGGTGCGTGCAGACCAAGCCGCTGACCGCGCTGAAGTGACCGTCGAACGTGATCAACTCGGCTCCGCTTTCGTAGGCGTGCGCGGCGATCCAGATGTCGTTCGTCGGGATTGGGGTGCCCGCCTTGCGCAATGCTGCGGCTATTCGTCCGAACCGATCGGCAGTCGTCAGCGACACGGGCAGGACGGTGACCCGGTCATTGGCCAGGAACGCTTCCAGGTCCTTCAGGTTCCGCCGGTAGCGGCTGCCATTCTGAAACCCGAACATCAGCTCGCCGATGACGATCACCGAAAAAGCGAGCCCGCTCGACTCGCGCACGATCTCTGCGACTTCTCGGTGCCCGCGCTTGAGCGCCACGTAGGCGTTCGTATCCAGCAGGCGCTTCACTCCCAGAGCCCCCGATCCACTTGCCCGCAGGACTCGATCGAGTCCAGGAACGCGCCGGCGTCGTCGTCGCTCCAGGTGCCGATCAGGTGGTCGAGGGAGCTGCCGATCGTGTCGCTCTGGGCTGCGGGGCGGAGGCCCGCACCCTTCTCCAAGAGGCGCACCGCGGCCTTGTTCAGCGAGAGCCCCTCGCGCCGGGCGAGCTCGCGGATTTCCTGCTGGAGACGCCGATCGAGGCCCCGGAGCGTGAGCTGAGACGAGTGAGGCATTTTGCGAGGCATTGTGACTCATGTGCCGCATCGTCGCAAGCCGGGGCGACGGATGGCGTGGTCCGCTATCCTCGACCGGGTGAAGGCCGGCGCCCCGTGGCTGCTCGCGATCGCGACGATCGGTTCGTCCGTGTGCGCCGACGAGCTTGGCGACGCGGGCCTGACGAGCGGTGACGGCGCCGCGCCGACCGAGGCGCTGCCCCCGGGGCCAGACCCGACGACCGAGCCCGAGGGCGACACCGAGGTGCCGCCGAGCACCGTGGAGCCGGTCACCCCGGAGCCGAGCGCCGGGTTCGATTGGCCCGCGTCGCCGGACGAACCGACGCGGGAGCCGGCACGCCCGGTGGCGCGCGCGAAGTGGTACGGCGGTCAGACGCTGGCGGTGGACGGCGTCTCGTTCGGCATGCTGTTCGCAGTCCCGGTCATCGGCGGGTTCGGCTTACCTGTTCGGTGGCCCGGTCGTGCACGCCTCGTTCCTGCTGCGGGTGGGAATGCCCGTGATGGGAGCGTTCCTCGGCTGCGCCATCCAGGGCGACTCATCCGGCGACTTCGGCTGCCTGGGCGGCGCGCTGGCGGGGTTCGGCCTCGGCGCGCTGGGCGCCGTCGTGATCGACGCCTCGCTGCTCGCCTACGAAGAGCCCCAGGAGAGCCCTAAGAAACCCCGCATTCTGCCCATGGGCCACGCCACCCGGCACGGCGGTCAGATCGGCATCGCGGGTAGCTTCTGACGCGGCATCACCCACGCCGACGTCGCAGCAGCAGGCCCAGCAGGCCCAGCACCGCCACGAACGAGCCGTGACCCCTGCCGTGGGTCCGACAGCCGCAACCCCCGTCGTCGTCGGAGTCACTCTTGGCCGACGCGCCCCCGCTGCCGGTGGCGCCCCCGCTGCCGGGGCCGCCGCCGCTCGGGTTGCCCGCGCTGCCGGAGCTCCCCGCGCTGCCCCCGGCCGAGCTCCCCGCCGTCCCACCACTGCTCGCGCCGCCACTGCTCGCGCCGCCGCTGCTCGCGCCGCCGGTCGCGCTGCCGCCGGTGCCGGTGCCGCCGGTGCCGCCCGTGCCGCCGCTTCCGGTACCGTATTCGTAGGCACCGATGTCGATTGCGCCCACCGCAGGGCGCGCCGGTGCGCTGCCCGCCGCCATCACGGTGTGCAGGGGCGGGTGAAACGCAGGCGCGCCGAGGGGGCTGGGGAAGGCGTAGCCGTTCGGGCTGGCGGGCGTGCCGCCCTGGTCGACCAGCGGGCTGCTCGAAGTCAGGTGCAGATCGGACGCGGCGGCGTTCACGAAGCCGGGGTCGGCGCCCTGCAGGGTGCCGGTCCACTGCTTCGGGGCGTTGGTGGCGCCGGTCTTCACCCAGTTGTTGCTGCCTCCGATCACGGCGCTCCCGCTCTTCCACACCGCTTCGTCGGTACGCACCAGATTCGGCGTACCGTTGCCGGTGGTCCAGAACACGTTGTTGTGCATCTCGACGCTCTCGAGCCCGTGGAACAGGCGAAACACCGCGCTGCCGCCCGGCTGGGTGATCACCGTGTTGTTCACGAAGCGATAACGCCCGTGCGTCTGCCCGGTGCCGTCCCCGCCGAAACGCGCCACGAAAGTGGTGGCGGTCTTCATCAGCACGTTGCCCACCACGTCCGAGTCCTCGCGGGCCAAGGCCTCGCTCTGGCCGTCGGGCCCGATCAGCTCGAGCTCGTGGTACATCGCCCCCTGGATCCAGTTGTAGAAGATCTCGTTGCGCTCGGCCCGGCTCTTCACGTTGTTGCCGCCGTTCGCGTCATGCACGTAGCAGTGCTGCATGCGAAACACGCTCTTCGGGTGGGCCGTCTCGTCCGTGGCCATGTAGATCTGGTGGTCGTACACGCCGCCGCCGCACTTGTAGACCTCGACGTATTCGAGCAAAAGCGAGCCCGAGTCCGAGTCGGCGCCCAAGAGCCCGTGCTTGGGGCAGTCGTGGATCACCGAGTCGCGGAGCGTGATGTCGTGGGCGTGGTGATAGAAGCAGCGGAACGACCCTCCGGTCAGCTCGAGGCCCTCGAACACGTAGTGATCGGCCTGCGCCTCGAGGGTGTTGGTGGCGCCGCTGATCACCGGGCGCTTGCCGTTGACCCGCAGACCGCGGATCGTGATCTTGCTGGCCGCGGCTCCGGGCTGATCGAAGACCACGCCGCCGGTGTAGCTGGCGTCACCGTCGATCTCGACCACGTCTCCGGGTTTGAGCAGACCCTTGACGGCACCGAGCTGCTTGTACTGCTGGGTGGGGCCGACCTTGTAGGTGGTGGCCACGGCAGCGCTCGCCAACGCCAGAACCCAGAGCCCGCACGCACTCGCGACTGCGATCCGCATCACTCGCCTCCTGCGCCGAGGCTACGGGATGATCGGCGCTCGGACCAGAGCGGCCACCTGATGTATGCTCCCGGCCCCCGATGTCCGACTCGGTAGCGCCGCCTTCTCGCCGCTCGCGCCGGCCCCGCCGTCGCAAGCCCAAGCTCGACCCGAAGGTGCGGGCCGAGCGCCGGCGGTCGCTGAAAGAGGACGCGCTCAATATCCCGAACATGCTCACGTTCGGCCGCATCGCGGTCATTCCGCTGGTGCTCTGGCTGCTCGACAGCGGAACGCCGACCGACTGCACCTGGGCGGCCATCGTGTATGGCGCCGCGGCCATCACCGATCTTCTCGACGGCTACCTGGCGCGCAAGCTGGGCGTGGTCAGCGTGCTCGGCAAGTTCCTCGATCCGTTGGCCGACAAGCTGATCGTCATGGCCACACTGGTCTGGATGGTGCCCATGGGGCGCATTCCCGAGTGGGCCGTGGCGCTGCTCTTGGCCCGCGAGCTGAGCATCACCGGGCTCAGGTCCATCGCGTCGAGCGAGGGCGTGGTCATCGCCGCCGGCGACGGCGGCAAGAGCAAGACCGCGCTGCAGATGATCGGCATCATCGCGCTGATCGTCGGCTACCCCTATCACCTCTCGGTCGGGCCGCTGGATCTCGGGGTCGTCGATCTCGTGGTCGTGGGCCGCGCCCTGGTCTACGTCTCGCTGGTGTTCTCGATCACCAGCGCGTTCCAGTACGTCGGCCTGTTCGCCGAGGCGGTCGAGGCCAAACGGCGCCGGGTGGGCGGTGAATAGCGGAAATCTCCGGCAGAAACCCCGCAGGTTGCGGCCACAACCCCTGACCTTGCGCCGGAAAATCGTGCTAAAGACAGCCCCCAGATGAAACGCCTCCTCCCCCGCCTGTGCGCCCTTCCCCTCTTGCTGCTGCTCTGGGCACCGGGCTGCTCCGAGCAGGGCGAAGGCGAGCGCTGCGACCTCGAGAAGAACGGGAACCAGGACTGCGAGACCGGCCTGGTGTGCGTTTCGGCGGCGGACCTGATCGACAACGCGACCGATCGCTGCTGTCCCCCCGCCGGCCAGAAGATCAGCGACAACCACTGTCTGCGCAACGACGGCAGCGGCGGCACCGGCGGCGCGGCGGGCAGCGGCGGCGCGGCGGGC
>JAKLKA010000059.1 GCA_023150915.1 Polyangiaceae bacterium | reverse complement strand
AGCTCGCGATCGCGCTCTCGGTGTTGCTGCTGCCGACCTCCGCGCTCGCCCTCACGCGCGCGAGCGTGGTCGAGAACGCGTCGGCGCTCGCCGCGCGGAACGCGAAAACACGCGTCCGGGGTTTCGAGCTCGGGCCAGCGGAAATCGCGTCTGGCTTCGAGCTCTCATCCGCGCGGAACGCGTCGGGAAAGTCTGCACGCGGGCGTGGAGAAGGCGTCCGGGTCCACCATAGCACTAGGCAGTGGTCGCCGGAGCTCGGGGCGTTCTTGTCGCCGGATTCACCCCGCCAGCGCGTCGCGCACCCGCGCCAGCGCTTCCTCCGGCGCGCCGAGCACGAGCTCCGCATCCAGCCGAAGCACGCGCCAGCCGAGCCGCGCGAGCGAGCCGAGCGCCTCGTCGTGCTCGCGCTCCACCGAGTCCTCGCTCACCGCCCGCGTCACCAGGCGCGTGGCGCGGCTCGTGCGACGCGCTTCGCGGTACTCGGAGGAGTGCGCCCGGGGCTGAGCCCGGCCTCGCTGCCGGGACGTCAACGGTGAATCGCACCCTCCCCGCGCGCGAGAACCTAGCAGTCCTCGCACGGCCCTCTCCACGCGCGGCGCTTGCAGGCTCGCCACGACGCGCCCCCTCCGGCCGCGCGCAGCGCCGGCCCGAGGGGTTTCTTTCACCGTGCTCGCAGCCGCTCCATCCTGTAGTTCCTTCCTGGAACGCCGGCGCGAGCACGGGCTTGGAGGGGGCAGGACGGAGCGCAGCGGCGCGAAGCGCCGCGAGCACCGCCCCGGGGGAGGCAGGAAGAGATCTCGGCGGGTACAAATATACGGCCTTCGGGAGAACGCTGGCAGCGGACGCGCGTCCCGCACCCGCGCCAGCGCAGCGCACGCCGTGACCGAACCGGGTCAGAGCACCCCCGCCTTGCGCGCGGCCGCGATCAGCGCGGCGGGGCTCTGCCCCAGCCGCTCGGCGTGCAACTCGCACACGCTCGAGACGCTGTCGTGGATCGACACCACGGCAGACAGGCGCGAGGCCACCAGCGCGCCACGGATCACGGTGCGCATCAGCGAGACCACCACGCCCTCGCCTTCGAGCGCCACGTGCACGTGATCGCAGTGGCGTCGGATCTCGCCGACCACCTCTTTCATGCGCGAGCGCAGCTCTTTGGCGGGGGGCCCGGCGGCGTTCGAGAGAACGGCGCAGAAGATCAGCGGCTCGCCGGCGCGCGAGCGCGCCGTGGCCAGCTCGCCCAGCATGGCCTGGGCGTCGGACCAGCCGGGAGGCGCGAGCCAGCGCACGAAGAACACCCGCCCGACCGCACCCGCCGTGAAGCTCTTCTGACTCATCGCGCCCTGCCCGTGACCGAGCGGCGCGACCGTATCATGGCCCCGGGCGACCCGTGGCGGCGTCCAGCACGGTGCGGCCGGCCGCGGTGGGGATCACCACCTTGCCCTTGGGCCCGGGCTCGATCGGCTTGCACGAAAGGCTGAGCGCGCCGCGCTGCACGTCGCCCACCGGCGCCGGCAACGTGGCGTTCCAGAGCGCAGAGCCGTCGGCCCGGGACCAGGCTGTCACGCGGTGGGCGTGCGCGAACACCACGCGATCGGGCAGGCACGCCATCAGCAGCTCGGCCGCGCCGCCGTCGAGCTTCGCCGGGGGCGCGGTGGTTGGTCCAAGCCCCAGCGGCAGCTCGCGACGCTCGCCCTCGGCCGGGTATGGGCTCAGGACGGCGAGCACCGAATAGGTCGTGGCGCCGCCCATGCTCACGCTGGCCCCGGTGGTGAAGCCCAGCGCGGTCTCGAGCGAGTCGCCGGACTTCGCGCAGCGACACGTCGCCGACAACTCGTACCGGGGTTGCCATGGGCGGGGCTTCGCCGGCTCTGGGGGCAGGGGCGACGGGCGCACCGCAACGGGCGGCGGCGGCGGCGGCGACCGCACGCTGGCTCCGAGCAGCGCTCCGATGATCGCGAGCGCCACCACGAACACGGCAGCGACGGCGCCCAGCACGACCCAGGCCTTCCGCTGCTGACGCCGGGGCGCGGTCAGCCGCTCGACGCGATCCCGAAGCTGCTGCGCTTCGATCTCGAGGGCGGCGGTGCGCGCCGCGGCTTGCTCGAGGCCCTGGGCGCGCTGCCGCTGCTGCTCGACCGCGGCCTCGAGCTCGGCCACCCGAGCGCGCAGCACGGGGCGATCGTCGCGGTAGTCGCTCACCCCGCTACTTTCGCACGGCCTTGACCGGCGTGAGCGGGTTCACGCGCTCGAAGGCCTCGGTCAAGAACCGGTCGCGAACCTTGCGCGCGGCCTCGGGCTGGTCGCGCCAGGGCACCGCCACGGCGAAGATCAGGCAGGCGTCGGGGTAGGCCGGATACGCGGCCCAGGCGGCGGAGAACTCGCGGCGCGAGAAGCCGACGTCGGCATAGCCGTCGACGAAGTGAACGCTGAGGGGCTTGTCGCGCCACTTGGCGGTGCGCTCCCCGATGGCCTCGAGCTTGGGCTCGAACGCCTTGGACTGCCCGCGCGCCCAGGTCTCGAAGCGGCGAATGCAGGTGCGGCTGTCGACCGGGGTGCCCGGCTCGACATCGTGCACGAACGCCAGCGCCAGCACATGGTGATCGTCGCCGTAGCGAAAGCCCAAGAAGTGCTCGACGCCCCAGTAACGCACGCGCTTCCACTTGGGTGCGTCGGGCAGCGGCACCAGCAGCTGGTTGTCCTTGTCGTTGCGCTCGCCCCAGGGCTCTTTCGACTGCCGGTCCAGCGCGGCAAAGTGCGGGTCGTGCGCGTTGCCGCCGGGCTCGGCCACGGTCACCGTCTCGGCCCGCGGCGGCGTGCCAGGGGGCTGCGGCGGCACCCCGCTCGAGCCGCAGGCGGCGCACAGCGCTGCGGCGAAGGGCAACCACGGCCGGGACATGACGGTTGGACGGACCACCTGCCCCAATGATGGACTGGGCCGCGGCGGGCGCCAACGGAGGGCGCGGAGCCCCGTGGAATCCGTTCAGACTTCGAAGGTCTTGAGCCGGATGGCGCCCGGGTCGGCGACGCCCAGGCCCAGCTCGCCGGCGGTGCGGATGTAGCGGGGCTCGCGCTTGCTGTCTTTCAGGCTCTTCAGACCCTTGTCCTTGCGCAGCTGATCGACCAATTGCCACCCCACCGTGTCCATCGCCACCGGATCGGTGGCGACGTAGACCGCGCCGTACACGAGGCGCGTCTTCGGATCTTTGTCGAGGGGGCCCTTGTCGTACATCACCTTGAACGCGTCGCTGATGTGCAGGCGCACACGGCTGGTGACGGCCGGGTGGTTGTAGAGCATGGCGATCTGCGGGCTCGCCAGGTGCGCGTGGTGGTCTTCGGGATTGTTGATGTTGCCGTGGGTGATGTTCTTGAGCGTGCCGGTGTAGCCGCAGATCGAGTGATCTTTGATCTGCGTCATGTCGATCACCGCGGTGGCCTCGAGCAGCTGCCGGCAATACTTGGTGCCCACGCCCTGATAGACCTTGATCTCGCTCATCGGGTGGTCGTTGTTGTTGTGTGTCGTCGACCGCACACCCGCCGGCAGCTTGAAGTTCTTGACGTTCACCCGGCAGCCCGAGAGGTAAGAGGGGTACTGCTCGTAGACCATGATCTTGGCGGGCGGCACGCCCAGGGCAATCACCGCCTCGACCACCGGCAAGATGAGCTCGAAGTTCACCGCCATGGTGGCGCCCTTCTGACCGGCGATGCCGTTGGGCTTGATGGCGACCACGTCGTCTTTGCTGATGAACCGCTTCATCGCTTCGACCAGGTTGGACGCGCCGGTCAGCTCCATCATCGCCTTCTCGAGCAGGCGCTTGGCCACGTCGGCCTTGGGCCAGAGCAGGTTGGGCTGCATGGTGGACTCGGCGCCCCCCTTGGCTGCGACCTTCACCACGCGACCGGGCGCATCCATCGGCAAGAAGCCGCCAGGGCGCGTGGCGACCAGGGGCGGGCCGGCGGCCTGGGCGTGGGCGTCACCATCGAGGGTGGCGGCGCCGGCGAGAGCAGAGGCACCCGCGAGGAGCGCACGGCGAGTCAGGCTCATGGCTCTCGGGTATCACGCGGGCTTTCCTCGGGCAAACCGGCGGCGGCGGGATCGTCTTCCTTCTCGGCGGTCGTCCGGGACGGGGGCTCATCACGCACGCCCGCGGCGCGGAACACTTGCACCCCGGCCCCCGCCACGATCAGCAAGAGCGCGAGCCAGCCCCAGAGCACGCGCCGGCGATCGTCGGGGAAGCGCGATCCGATCTGCACGATGCCGTCGCTGAACTCACCTCGCGGTGCCAGCGCCTCGTGCTGGTCGCGTCGCTCGGCCGCCCGGGTGCAGGGCTCGCCCCCGGGCAGGCGCGGTCCGTCGTAGTCACCGCGGTAGATGTCGTCGGCGCTCGGCAGGTTGCCGTCGTGATCGACGCCGGTTTCGCACACCGGCCAGGCGTCGACCAGCGACGATCGATAGCGCGCCTGCTCGTAGGTGCGCGGCACGGCGTAGGCCAGCGTCGCCAGCGCCGCGAGCACGAAGACGGCGCGTGCACCGTAGGGCGACGACGCCATCAGCTGGCGCACGATCAGCGCAGCCCCCAAGGCGCCGGCGCCGAACAAGAGGGCGCTGGTCGGTGCTTCCGTGCCGGTGGCGCCGCGCAGCGCCGCCGACAGCGCGCCCACCGAGGTCGAAGCAATGAGCGCGTCCCAGGCGGGAAAGAGCGCGACCATCACGAACACCAAGAGCGCCGCCAGGTTCCGCCTCACGGACCCGGGGGCCTCGGGCGCGGAATCGGGGTCTGGAGCCAGCAGCTCGGGCTCGGGGGCCTCGGGCGCGGGGGGCAGCGCCGGCTCGTCGGGCGCGCTGGCAGCCGCCCGACGCACGCGGCGCGCGAGATCGATCAACAGCGCCGCCAGCGCGATCTGGATCACCATGAGCCCGGTGCGCAGGCTCACGGGCTGCGGCCCCGTCGCCGAGGTGAGCAGACGATGCAGCGGGAAGGCGGTGTCGATCAGCACGAAGGCGAAGGTGGCGCCCACCGCGGCGGGCGGCAGGCGAACCCGGAGCGCCGCGGCCATGCGCGTGAGCGCCAGCCCCAGCGCCAGCAGGCCCGCGGTGCGTGCCACGGCGGCGAGCAGCCACAGCTCGCGCTCCGAGATCGCCTCCGAGCTGCGACTGCCCATGCCCAGGAGCAGCACCAGGCTGGCAAGGCCGACCAGCACGAACGAAAACGTGGCCACCACCGCCGGGGTCACCGCCCGCGAGGACGGCGGCACGCGCGTCAGGCGCACCAGCGCCACCACCAGCGCCACCGACACCAGCACGTAGAACGCCTGGTAGCCCGCGGACACGACCGTCATCACGATCAGCGCGCCCGGATCCTTCGCCGCGATCCCCGGGGCGAGCTGCATGTTCTGCAGCTGCACGCCCACGCTGCCGAGCGTCAGGACCAGCCACGCGCCGATCAGCCACGAAAGCCCCGAGCGCACCGACGACCAGCTCGCGGTGCGCGCGAGCTCTCGCCGTCCGCGCGCGGTGACCATGACGCTGGCATCATGGCCGAGGTCCGGTGGCGATCGCCATGGCGAAGCGGGGGTTCGCCAGCCGCCGCGCCGGCGTTCGAGCCGGTTTTTGCCCGCCCTTGCCCTGGCACGGCCTTCGCAAACCTCGCGCACAGGGCCGCGGCACGTCGCCCTGGCCACGGAGGACACGAACATGCAGGACGGAAAACTGAAGGTTGCCTATGTCATCACCCAGCGCAACGGCAAGAACCACTGGACGCGCATCGGCGTCGGGTTCGTGAACCGCGACGGGTCGATCAACGTCAAGCTGGAGGCGGTGCCGGTCTCGGGCGAGCTGCAGATTCGGGATCAGGTCCCGCGCGAGAGCAACCTCACGCTGGTGGGCCGCGACAGCAACAAGAGCGGCCAGGCCGTGGCCGAGCTGGGGTGAGCGTCATGGCGACCCCGGAGCACGAGACAGCTGCCAGCGCCCGGAGCCCGTGGTTCCCGGTGGCGCTGAAGGTCGCCGGCATCGCGGCGCTCATGACCGGGCTCGCAGGCATCGGCGCGGCGTCGATGATCCTGGGCGACGGCGGCGTGGCCGTCGCCCGGGGTGCCGCCCCGAGCGCGCCCAGCGCGGAGCCCGAACCCGAACCGCCGCCTCCGGCGCGCGCCGGTGTGGAGCGCCCCCGCACCCCCAGCGCCGCCCTGACCGCCGACGGCAAGGTGATCTTGAACCTGGCCGAGGTGGACGACCTTCGTCGCCTGCCCGGCATCGGCAAGCGTCGAGCCGAAGCCATCCTCGAGCTGCGCGCTCGGCTCAAGCGCTTCCGGCGCGTGTCGGATCTGCTGCGTGTGCGCGGCCTGGGTGTGCGCGCCGTGCGCCGCCTCACCCCGCTGGTGGTGCTCGATCCACCACCCAGCGCCGCCGACGCCGGCGTGGACGGAAGCGCGGACGCCGGCGGTGGACGGTAGTCGTCAGCTGGAATAGAGACCCGGGCGAGCCCCACCGTGCGCCGCCCTCGCTTTGCTCGCCCGATTGCGCTCGCCGCGCTGGTGGGCGGGGCGTGTGCCGTTCGGCCGCCGCCGGCCGAAGGCCCCGACCCCGCCCTGGCGGGCCCGCCGGCGCCGCCGCCCGCGACGGGCGTCGATGCGGCCACGCCCCCCTTGGCCGATGGCGGCGTCGCTGCACCCGCCGACGCTTCGGCGAGCGCGCGCTGCCCCGCCGACATGCTGCACGTGGCCCGCGACTTCTGCACCAAGGTCGATCGACAGTGCCGCAAGAGCGAGTACGACAAGGCGAACCACATCACCATCTGTCATCGCTTCGAGCCCGGCAGCACGCGGTGCACGGGGCCGCGTCTGCCCCTGGACTTCTGCATCGATCGCTACGAGTACCCGAACGAGAAGGGCGCGCACCCGCCGGTGATGGTCAGCTTCTACGACGCCAGCGGGCTGTGCGCGGCGAAGGGCAAGCGCCTCTGCTACGAGAGCGAGTGGACGGCCGCCTGTGAAGGCCCCGGCGAGCTGCCCTTCCCCTATGGCTGGGAGCGCTCGGCCGAGAAGTGCAACTTCGACAACGCCTGGGTCGACCCGAGCTTGAAGAAGATCTACTCGGACGACCCCGGCGTGCGCGACGCCGAGCTGGCGCGGCTCGATCGCAGCGTGCCGAGCGGGCACAAGCCCGGGTGTGTCAGCGGATACGGCGTGCACGACCTGACCGGCAACGTGGACGAATGGGTGCTGGCCGATCGCGACCGCCCCGAAGAGAAGGGACGCTTCTCGGCGCTCAAGGGCGGCGCCTGGGGCCACGTGCGCAACGCCTGCCGCCCGGTGACGACCAGCCACGAGCCCGAGTTCACCTACTACTTCGTGAGCTTTCGCTGCTGTCGAGACCCGGGCTGACCGCTGCGCGCAGCGCCCGCACCAGCGGCTCGATCTCGGCGCGACGCAGCTTGAACTGCGCGCGGTTCGCCACCAGCACGCTGGAGACCTCCGCCACCACCTCGCGCTCTTCCAGATCGTTCTCGACCAGTGTGGTTCCGGTCTCGACCAGGTCGACGATCAGGTGGGCCAGGCCGACCAGCGGGGCCAGCTCGACCGAGCCCTGCACGTAGATGATCTCGGCCTGGACGCCCTGCTTGGCGAAGTGCGCGGCCGCGATGTGCGCGTACTTCGTGGCCACCCGAGGCACCGCCGGGATCTGGGCGCCCCGGGGTGCAGCCACCACCATGCGGCAGCGGCCAATGCCCAGATCCAGCGGCTGGTAGAGGTCGTAGCGCCGCTCCGAGAGCACGTCGCGCCCGCTGACGCCCAGGTCGGCGGCGCCGAACTCGACGTAGGTGGGAACGTCGTCGGGCTTGAGCATCAAGAAGCGCAGGCGGCCGTCGGCGCTGTCACGCACCAGGCGGCGATCGTCGGCCAAGATGCAGGCTGCGTCGAGCGAGGCCCGGGCGAACAGCGCCGCCAGCTGCTTGGTGACGCGACCCTTCGGGATCGCGACGGTGAGCGGCCTCACGGCATGCCCTCGAGCGGAACCCGCGCGATGTCGGCGCCGGCGCCCGCCAGCTTCTTCTCGATGTGCTCGTAGCCGCGATCGAGGTGGTAGACGCGGCGCACGATGGTATCGCCGTCGGCCACCAGCCCGGCGATCACCAGCGAGGCGCTGGCGCGCAGGTCGGTGGCCATCACGCTGGCGCCCGACAGGCCCTTGACCCCGGTCACGAACGCAGTGTGGCCGCGCGTGTCGATGTCGGCCCCCATGCGGCACAGCTCGGGCACGTGCATGAAGCGATTTTCGAAGATCGTCTCGGTGAGCACGCTCTGGCCCTCGGCGACGCACATCATGGCCATGAACTGCGCCTGCATGTCGGTGGGAAAGCCCGGGTGCGGCGCGGTGGTCACGTCCACGGCGCGCAGCGGCTTCACGCGCCGCACACGCATGTGCTCGCCGTCGCGCTCCACCTCGACCCCGGCCTGCCGCATCTTCACGATCACCGGCTCCAGCTGGTCTATCGGTGCGTGCTCGAGCAGCACGTCGCCGCCCGCGGCGCCCACCGCCGCCATGAACGTGCCCGCCTCGATGCGGTCGCTGATGATGGCGTGGTCGAAGGGGTCCAGGGCGTCGGCGCCGTGGATCACGATGATGTCGGTGCCGGCGCCTTCCACCCGCGCCCCCATCTTGTTGAGCACGCGCCCCAGCTCTTCGACCTCGGGCTCGCGGGCGCAGTTGACCAGCGTGGTGCGGCCCTTGGCCAGCGCCGCCGCCATCATCAGGTTCTCGGTGCCGGTGACGGTGGGCAGATCGAACACGATCTCGGCACCCTTGAGGCGCGGTGCCTCGGCCACGACGTACCCGTGCTCGACCCGGATGGTGGCCCCCAGCGCCTCGAGCCCGCGGATGTGCTGATCGATGGGGCGCGCACCGATGGCGCAGCCGCCCGGCAGCGAGACCTTCGCGCGGCCGTGGCGCGCCACCAGGGGGCCCAGCACCAGCACGCTGGCGCGCATCTGGCGCACCAGCTCGTAGGGCGCCTCGGGGCGGATCGGCCCCGAGGCAGCCGAGACCCGCACCTCGGGCGCGGCCACGGCCACGTCGCGACCCAGGAAGCGGAGCAGGGCCGAGGTGGTCTCGATGTCGCGCAGCCCGGGCACGTTGCGCAAGAGCGAAGCGCCGTCGGAGAGCAGCGTCGCGCACAAGATCGGCAGCGCGGCATTCTTGGCCCCCCCCACGGCGATGCGGCCCGACAGCGGGCCGTTGCCTCGAACTCGAATCGCATCCATGACTGCGTCGTCGCCTACGCTCGGCAGGCCGAAAGGGCAAGGAAAAAGCCCGCGGGTCACCGCCCCCGATCCGCGCTACGCTGGCTCGCCGCTGGCCATGAGCCAAGACGAACCGCGCGACCTCGACTCTACGATGGGCATGACCCCTTGGTCGGCGCCTTCGGTCTCGGGCGAGCACGTGATCTTGAACGGTCGCTACGAGATTCTCGGCCTGCTGGGCTCCGGCGGCATGGGCAGCGTGTACCGCGCGTTCGATCGCGAGCTGGAAGAGCTGGTGGCGCTCAAGACGCTGCGCTCCGATTCGGTCGCGTCGCCGCGCACGCTCGAGCGCTTCCGGCGCGAGGTGAAGCTCGCGCGCCGGGTCACGCACCCCAACGTGGCCCGGACGTTCGACATCGGCGAGGACGGAAGCGAGAGATTTTTGACGATGGAGTACGTGGACGGCGAGTCGCTGGCGGCGCTGATTGGCCGCGAAGGGCGGCTCTCGCCGGCGCGAGCCACCGCCATCGCGATTGCGCTGTGCTCGGGGCTCGCGGCCGCCCACGGCGTGGGGGTGGTGCATCGGGACCTGAAGCCCGAAAACGTGCTGATCGAGAAGACGGGCCGGGTGGTGATCACCGACTTCGGAATCGCGTGCGCCCGGGCCGACGCCGCCGACAGCCGCGCCACGGCGGGCGTGGTGGTGGGCACGCCCGCCTACATGGCACCGGAACAGGTCGAGGCGCAGCCGGACATCGACGCCCGTGCCGACATCTACGCCCTCGGGATCTTGATCTACGAGATGCTCACCGGCGCGATGCCCTTCACGGGCACGTCGCCCTACGCCATCGCGTCGGCGCGGCTCACGCTGGACGCGCCCGATCCGCGCCGCGACCGACCCGATCTGCCCGAGGCCCTGTGCCGAGTGGTGATGCGCTGCATGGCGCGGGACCGGCACGACCGGTACCCGAGCGTCGAGCGGGTCTCGGCCGAGCTCAGCGCCGGCGCACCCACGCAGTACGACGAGCTCCACGTGTCGCATCCCTCCGGCGCATGGCAGCCCCAGAGCCCGGCAGCAGCCACCCGGCCCGGTGAGAAGACCTTGGCGGTGCTGCCGTTTCGCAACGCTGGCCCGCCGGGCGACGACTACCTGGCCGACGGCCTGACTGAAGATCTGATCGACACGCTCAGCATGTCTCCGGGGCTGAAGGTGCGTCCGCGGGCCAGCGTGCTGGGCCTGGGCGGCAAAGACCCGCGCGAGGTGGGGAGCAGCCTGGGGGTGCAGGTCGTGGTCGACGGGTCGGTTCGGCGCGCCGGCGGGTCGCTGCGCGTCGCGACCCGCCTGATCGGAGTCTCGGACGGCTTTCAGCTGTGGGCCCGGCGCTTCGACCGCCCCGAAGCCGACGCGCTGGTGGTCAGCGACGAGGCGGCCCATGCCATCACTGCCGCGCTCGGCGTGGACGCCGCCGCGCCCCTGCGCGAAGCGCCCAGCGACGCCAGCGCGGTGGACCTCTACCTCCGCGGCAAGCACGAGCTGCGATTGATCTGGCGCGAGCCGGTGCGACGCGCCGTGGAGCTGTTCGAGCAGGCCCACCGCCGGGCGCCCGGCGACGCCACCCTGCTGGCCGCCTACGCCCGAGCGCGTGCCCGCCTCTGGTATTACGACGGCGGCGCGGCGGAAGCGCGGGAAGCACGCTCGCTGGCCGAGCGTGCGCTGGCGCTGGCGCCCGAGCGCGGCGAGAGCTGGCTTGCGCTCGCCTCCGTGCGCCTGGTCGAGCAAGACGTCACGGCCGCCGTGCAGCTCTTGGCGCAAGCGCTGCGCCGCTCGCCCCAGCTGGCCGAAGCGCACGAGCTGTGGGCCGAGATTGCCCTCGAGGCCCACGACCCGGCGGAAGCGCTGGCCCGCTATCGCGTGGCGCTGGCCCTCGATCCCGAGCTGCGCTGCCGCTACCACATGGCGCGCCTGCACGCTTACGCGGGGCGCTGGGCCGAGGTCGACGCGCTCGAGGGCGCCCCCGCCGAGGACGAGCAGACCAAGACCCTGCAGATCGCGTCGCGGGTGCGGCTCGCGCTCTGGTCTCCGGACGCCCAGCAGCGCATCCGCGACGTCACCGTGCCCGAATCGGCGGAAGACTTGCTCCCGGTGAAGTACGCGCGAGCGGGGCTGTCGGTGATCGCCACCGGCAAAGTGTCGGACGACGTGCGCGCGTTCATGGACGCCCAGTTTGCGCAACGCGACCAGGCGCCACGCCTGGCGACCTTCAAGCACATGCTGGCCACCGAGCTGAATGCGTTCGTGGGCGACTTGCCGGGCGCGGTGCGCCAGCTCGAGTCGGCGGTGAGCGCGGGGCTCTCTGACCAGAATTGGGTCGAGCGCTGCCCGGTCCTCGGCCCCCTCGCCGGGCTGGCCGAATTCGAGCGCCTTTCGGCCGTTGTGCGCGAGCGGGCCGCACGGGTGCGCGCCGGCTGATTTTTTCTTCGGCCTCCGGCAGGGGCCGAGACTAGTCTTGCCGACCATGCGAACGAGCCAGAGGCTCGCCCTCCTCGCGAGTGTTCTCGTCATCGAAAGCGCGGCCGTCGCCGAGCCGCAGCCTTCGCTCGACCTGCGCAACTTCCATCCGCCGGCCGATCCGGCCGGGTCGCTCTACCTCGAGCCGAGCTCGACGCCCGCCGCGGGTGACTGGAACGTCGGCGCCTGGCTGTCGTACGCCAACCGCGGCGTGTGGCTGGAAGACGCCTCGGGGTCCCGGGTGGCCGTTCCGCTCCAGAACCAGCTCTCGCTGGACTACGTCGCCGCCGTCGGCGTGCTCGACCGGCTGGCCCTCAGCCTGACGTTGCCGACGGTGCTCTATCAGAACGGCGACGACGTGAGCGCCCAGCTGGGCGACGGGCGGCTGCCGCAGACGGCACTGGGCGACGCCGCGTTCGGGCTCAAGGCCACGCTGGTTCCGACCAGCAGCCTGGGCGGGTTCGGCCTGGCGGCGCTGGCACGGGTCACCGCTCCGACCGGCGACAGCCGTGCGTTCGTGTCCGACGGCGCCGTGACCGGAGAGCTGCGTCTGCTCGCCGAGCTCAAGTTGATTGCGCTCACGGTGCAGGCCACCGGTGGCGCCAAGGTCCGAGGCGAGCAGCGCACCTACGTGGGGGAAGATTTCGGGCACGAGCTGCCGTGGGGCGTGGCCCTGGGCCTGCGGCCGCAAGCGCTGGGCATCGACAAAGACGGTCGCTGGACCTGGACTGCGGAAGCCCGGGGCCAGATCGCGATGTCGCCAGAGTTCGGCAGCGCGCCCGCATCGCCGGCGTTGGCGGGGCTGTCGGCCCGCTACGCGCTGGGCGACGTCTCGCTGATCGGCGGCGCCGAGCTGCCGCTCAACCAGGCCGTGGGCAGCCCGCGCGTGCGCGGGGTGCTGGGCGTGTCGTGGGCACCGCGCTTCTACGACGAAGACGGCGACGGTGTGGCCGACGAACGGGACGAGTGCCCCGAGCTGGCCGAAGACAAAGACGGCTTCGATGATCGGGACGGCTGCCCGGACTTCGACAACGACGACGACGGCGTGCCCGACGAGGAGGACAAGTGCCCCGTCGAGCGCGAAGACGAAGACGAGTTCCAGGACGACGACGGCTGCGCCGAGCCCGACAACGACGGCGACGGGGTGGTCGATGTGCAAGACGCCTGCCCGAACGAGGCCGGCACGGCGACCGGGAGCAAGCGTGGCGTGGGCTGTCCTTCGAAAGACGCGGACGGCGACGGCGTGGACGACAACCTCGACAAGTGCCCCGACGAGGCCGAGGACAAGGACGGTTTCGCCGACGACGACGGCTGCGCCGACCCGGACAACGACCGCGACGGCGTGGCAGACGAAGAGGACGCCTGCCCGACGGTCAAGGGCGAGTCGCGCTCGGATCCGAAGCTGAACGGCTGCCCCAGCCCTGACAAAGACGGCGACACCTACGACGACGCGGCCGACAAATGCCCGGATCAGGCCGAGGACTTCGACGGCGTGGACGACGAAGACGGCTGCCCCGACGTGGACGCGGCGAAGCCCGGCAAGCCCCTGCTCGAGCTCAAGCCCAAGGGGGATCGCCAGTCGGTGAACTGGCGAGTGCCACCCAAGCTCACCGGCAAGGCCGATGCCGTGGACATCGATCCCAAGACGCTGCCCAGTATTCGCGCGCTGGCCAGCGAGCTGAACAAGAACCCGAGCTGGGTGGCGCTGGTCGGCTTCCGCGCCGGCGGCGCGAACCCGGCGGCCGAGCAAGAGGCGCTGAACAAGTCCTTCGCGCTGGTGAACTCGCTGCGCTCGCTCACCCATCGTGACGACGTGGCCGAAAGCATCGGTTGGAGCGCGGTCAAGGCCGAGCCGGGTGCCGCCGCGAACGGATACGGCGTGCTGGTGTTGGGCGCCGGAACGAGCGGCAAGCTCGAGCTGGCCGCGCCGGCCCGGAAGATGCAACCGCTGGTTCCCCCGAAGCCGGGTCCGACCACCGCGCCGCCGCCGAAGGCACCGGCCACTCCCAAGGCCGCGCCCGCGCCCAAGGCCGCGCCCGCGCCGAAGGCCGCGCCCGCACCCAAGGCCGCGCCCGCGCCCAAGGCCGCGCCCACGCCGAAGGCCGCGCCCGCGCCCAAACCGCCTGCGCCGAAGGCGCCCCCCGCGCCGAAGAAAGCCCCGTGAAGCTCCGGCTCGCCGCCGCGCTCATCGCCACTGCCGTGCTCTCCGGCGCGCCGCGGGTCGCTGCCGCGCCGCCCAAGGCCACGCCGGTGCGCCGTCCGGCTTCGCGGCGCCCGCCACCGAAGCCGGTGAAGCCCGCGGCGGCAGCCCCCAGCGCGCCCACCGGATTCAAGGCGCGGCTCGGCATTGCCAGCGCCTCACGCGCCATCAAGTCGGCGGAAGTCGCCGAGCGCGTGCGCGGCTTCGAGCGGCTGGGCGCGGTCGGCACCGCCGCAGCCACCGAGCTCTTGGCGAAGAGCCTCGAGCCGGGCGGGGCCGCCAAGGGCTTCGAAGATCGTCTGACGGTGGTCCGCGCGCTGGCTCGGTTCGCCAGCGAGCCAGGGCCGCGCCAGGCGCTGGCGCGCGCCATGGCCAGCGCCACGTCGGGCCGCGCCGACGACGCCGGCGAGACCTTGGTCCGCGACACGGCCGCGTTGGCCCTGGCGCGATCGGGCCACAAAGACGCGCTCGAGATCCTGGGCAAGGCGCTGCGTCAAGAAGGCCCCATCGCCGCGTCGGCGGCGCGCGCCGTCGTGGCCCACCCCCCGCGCAGTCTGGAGCCGCTCGTCTCGGCCCGCGGGGCGCCCACCCGCACGTTGGTCGACGCGCTGGAAGCGCTGGGTGATCAGCGTGCGTTCACCACGCTGCGCAGCTGGGTCAAGCACGGCTCTTCCGACCTGAAAGGCAGAGCGGCGCTGGCGCTCACCCGCCTGGGCGACTTCGAAACCGTGGAGCTTGCTCGGCTGTGGCTCTCGAAGCACAAGAAAGACACGCCGCTGGTCGTCGCCGCGACGCACATCTTGGTGGTGGCCCGCGCGCCCGAAGCAGGGCGGGCCCTGGCGGCGCTGCTCGAAAACCCCGACGCTGCCGAGGCCGCGCTCGAGCTGCTACCCACCGCGCGCACGCCCGAGCTTCTGCCCGTGCTCGAGAAGCGCCTGGCCAAGGCCGACGCCAGCAGCGCCCCCAGCCTTCTGGGCGTGATCGGTCGGATCGGCACCCCAGCCGCCATTGCCCTTCTGGAGAAGCAGCTGAAGGCGCCGCGACACGCGAGCGCCGCTGCGTATGCCCTGGGTACCTGCCCTGGCGACGACGCTCGCGACGCGCTCGGGCGCGCGCTGCTCGCGCCGGGCACGCGGCGGCAGGCCGCGCGGGCCAGCGTGATCCGCGAGGCGCTGCTCGGTGATCGCGTGCCGGACCTCGACGCCACCCTGCGCACGCTGATCGTCTCGGGCGATGCCGCCGATCGCGCCGCGGGCGCGTGGGGCATCGCCAGCCGCGACCCCAGCCTGGCGCGCACCCTGCTCGGTCGCGCCGATCCGGTGGTGGTGCGGGCCGCCGCCCGCGCGGTCCGCGACCCGCGCACCGGCGTGGTGGCTGCCGAGCGGCTGGCGACCGAGAAAGACCCCCTCACCCAGACGGCGCTGGCGGTGAGCCTTGCGCACGAGTCGAGCGCCTCCCACGTCCCCACGGCGGTCGTGCTCGGGCTCGTCGAGTCGGGGGGCGGCGCCGCGGCCGTGGCGGCCAAGGCCCTCGCGGCGCGCGACGCCGAGGCCGAGCGGCCCCAGATCGAGCGCTTCGCGAAGAGCGGCGATCCGCTGATCCGAGCGCACATCGCCCTCGGGTTGGCCGACAGCCGTGAGCCCTCGGCCGTGGGGCTGATGCGCGAGATGTATCGCTTCGAGCAAGACGCCGACGTCCGTCACGCCGTCGTCACCGCGCTCAGCGCCCGTCGCGACCGCTCGCGACTCGAGACGCTGAAGCTGGCCGCCGACCTCGACGGAGACGAGCGCGTGCGCAGCGCCGCGCGCCTGGCCCTGGCTGGGGTGCGCCTGGCAGCGCTGCCGCACGGGCGCGCCACGCTGTGGCTCACCCTGACCGAGAGCGGGGGCTCGGAGCGGCACCCACCCCAGGCGCGCATCGGCACGCAGAGCGGCGTGGCCCTGCCGGTGGTGGCCGATCCCGACGGGCACGTGCTGGTGACCGGGCTGCCCGAGGGGCCGCTTTCGCTGCGCCTTGCCGCCGACGCGCTCGAGCGCCAGGCTGGGGCGCGTTAGGAGATCCGGCATGAGCCCCGAACCCAAGAAGCGACGCGGCCCGAGCACCGATGCTGGCGAGCCCAGCTTCGAGACGTCCCTGGGGCGGCTGGGCGAAATCGTCGAGCAGCTCGAGTCGGGCGAGCTGGCCCTCGAGCGCTCGCTCGAGTTGTTCGAGGAAGGTGTGCGCTTGGCCCGCACTTCGCAAGCGCGCCTCGACCACGCCGAACGCCGGGTAGAAGAGCTTCTGTCCGTGGATGACCAAGGCAACCCGGTGGTGCAAGAGCGCCCCACGGAGTGAGCGATCCGTGAAGCCCCCTGCCCCGCGCATCGCCGAGAGCGCCGCAGCCGTGCTCATCGGCAACGAGCTCTTGAGCGGCAAGGTGCACGAAGCCAACCTGGTGGATCTGGCCAAGACCCTGCGGGCGCTGGGCATCGCGCTGCGCCGCGTGGTGATGATTCCCGACGAGCTCGAGGCCATCGCGCGCGAGGTCGCCCTCGAGAGCGCCGCCCACGACGTGGTCTTCACCAGCGGCGGCGTGGGGCCCACCCACGACGACATCACGATCGAGGGTGTGGCACGGGCGTTCGGCGTGCGAGCGCGGATCGACGACTCGCTGGCCGGCATGCTGCGCGCCGCCTATGGGGATCGTTGCACCGAGCACCACCTGCGCATGGCGCTGGTGCCGGACGGCGCCGAGCTGGCCACCACGGCCGACGACAAGTGGCCGATCGTGGTGATGAAGAACGTGTGGGTGCTGCCGGGGGTGCCGCAGATCTTCCGCATGAAGCTGAGCGTGGTACGGGCCTGGCTTCAGGGCCCGGCAGCGTTCCACTCCCGGGCGGTCGCGACGCGCCTGGACGAAGGCAAGCTCAAGCCGCTGCTCGACCAGGTGGTCGAAGCCCACCCCGGTGTGGACGTCGGCTCGTACCCCAAGTGGTTCGACGCCACCTACAAGACCAAGGTCACGTTCGATTCACGCGACGCGAGCGCCGTGGATGCCGCCCTGAGCGCTTTCGTGGCGCTGCTCGACCCCGGCGACGTGGCCAGCGTGGAGTGATCGCCGGCGCTTCGCCACGGGCGTTCTTTCGAGCGGCGCGGCCCGGTGCTGGCGAACCCCCTGGCGGGTGCGGGCCGGTGCCGGCGATTGTCGCGACTTTCTGCTGGCACGAAGCGTGCTCGGGCAAGCGCCATGCACCTCGCCATCGACCTGGCCTTCTCGACCCGGGCGCCCGCCGAGAGCGGCGACGTCGAGCTGGTGTCGCTGCTCATCGGCCCCGTGAAGACCGAGGGCACGCTGACGTCGGCGGCCCGGCTTTTCGACCACGCCGGCTCGCTCGATCGGCTGGCGAGCATGTCCGCCCACGACATCGCGGCGGTCGCCAAGATCCGCACCGATCGGGCGCTGCGCCTGGTCGCTGCCCTCGAGCTCGGCCGGCGCGTCCAGGCCGCGCGCGCGTTCGCGCCGCGCGAGACGGTCGACAGCTTCGCCGCCGTCGAGCGCTGGGCTGCGCCCCGCTTGGCTCACCTCGAGCACGAAGAGGTCTGGCTGCTCTGTCTCGACGGCAGGAACGCGCTCAAGACCGCCCTGCGGGTGGCCCGTGGCGGTGCGCATGGTTGCGCGCTGACCCCCAAAGATCTGCTCTCGCCCGCGCTGCGCGAAGCTGCCAGCGCCGTGGTGCTGGTGCACAACCACCCGAGCGGGGATCCCACGCCCAGCGCCGAAGACGTGCAGATGACACGGGCCGTTTCCGCCGCCTGCGAGGTGGTGGGGGTCCCGCTGCTCGACCACGTGGTCGTCGCCCGGGGCGGCGCGGCCAGTGTTTTCGAAGGCTCCGAACCCTCGCCTGTTCCATCGGAATGAAAGACGCTCTATGTTGCCCGCCGTGACCGAAAGCGGCGTCGCCCAATTCGCAGCGTTGACCGACGTCGGCCGGCAGCGCGACCACAACGAGGACAACTTCCTCGTCGACAAGAAGCTGGCGCTCTACGTGGTGTGCGACGGCATGGGCGGCCATGCCGCCGGCGAGGTGGCCAGCGCCATCGCGGTGCGCACCGTCCACGAAGAGGTGAAGCGCGAGGGCGAGCTGCTCTCGGACTACATCGCCGGCAAGACGGGCGCCGATCGCGTGAGCAAGCGCGACGTGATCAACATGCTCGAGTTCGCGGTGAACCGGGCGTCGAATCGCGTCCACGGCGAGGCCGTGAAAGATTCGAGCAAGCGCGGCATGGGGACCACGCTGGTGTCGCTCTTGATGGCCGGCAACCAGGCGTTCGTCACCTATGTGGGCGACAGCCGTTGCTACCTGCTGCGCAACGGGAGCATTCAGCAGATCACCGAAGATCACAACGTCTACAACGAGCTGATCAAGAAGAAGAAGCTGCCGAAAGAGAAGGCCGAGAAGCTTCTGGCCCAGAAGAACGCGGTCACCCGCGCGGTGGGCGTGTACGAGCATTGCGAGCCCGACACGCTGGTGGTCGACGTGGTCGCCGGCGACCGCTTCTTGCTCTGCACCGACGGGCTGAGCATGTATTTCGAGGGGGACGAGGTCGCCGAGCTGGGCACGCTGCTCAGCAACCGCGACGCCGAAGCCTCGGTCAAGTCCCTGATCGACGCGGCGAACACCCGCGGCGGCGGCGACAACATCACGGCCATCATCGTCACCGTGGGCGACGTCGAGGTGCGCGACGAAACCCGCGCCCAGAAGCTTCAGCTCAAGCGCGACATCTTGGCCAGAATGCCGCTGTTCCGCATGCTGGGCGAGCGCGAGCTGTTGCGCGTTCAAGAGGTGACCGACGTCGTGACGTTCAAGAACGGCGATCGCGTGATCAAAGAGGGTGACCGGGGGGAAGAGCTGTTCATCGTGCTGGGCGGCCAGGTCAAGGTGCAGCGCGGGGGCACCCAGCTCGCCACGTTGAAGCAGGGGGAGCACTTCGGCGAAATGGCGCTGATCCGCGCCCAGCCGCGCTCGGCCACCGTCATCAGCGAGGGCGACAGCGAGCTGATGATGATCCGCCGGGTGGACTTCTTCGACATCTTGCGAAAAGAACACCAGCTGGCAGTCAAGCTGCTGTGGCAGTTCTTGGGCGTCCTCGCCGATCGATTGGCCGACACGAACCGTGAGCTCGATCACGCTCGCGAAGAGCTGGCCGAAGACATCACCTCCGAGATCTTCGACGACGACGAGGACGAGAACCGGAAGACCTTG
Organism: Polyangiaceae bacterium; assembly: GCA_023150915.1. Lineage (GTDB taxonomy): Bacteria > Myxococcota_A > Polyangia > Polyangiales > Polyangiaceae > JADJKB01. Next base: position 43,134 of record JAKLKA010000059.1, on the reverse strand, counting down.
ATCATGCCTCCCCCGCCGCGGTCGCTCCGAACCCCGGGCAGCGACTCGTGACGCGCGTCTCCGCTCTGCTCGCCATGGTCGTAGCGGTCGCGTGCGAGCAGGCTCCCCAGCCCACCGCGGCGACCGCCTCGGCCAGCGCCAGCGTGTCCGCTGCCGCCGTGCCCGCTCCCTCGGCCAGCACCGCGCCGGTGCGTCCGCGGGTCGCCCCCGCCACCCAGCCAGGGTGCCGGGTGCTGTCGCTGAAGGGCGAGGTGAAGGGCCCGAGCGGTCCGGTTCCGAACGGTGGGGTGCTGTACGGCACCGAGTGGCTCGAGCTGGGCAAGGGCTCCGAGCTGTCGCTGCGCCACACGGTGAGCACGCGCGAGCTCACCGTGAAGGGCCCCGGCAAGGCGCTGCCCTGCCTGGATGGCGACGAAGAGGTGCTGCTCGTCGAAGGGACGCTCGAGACGGGCGCGGGGGCGGGCGCCCGGCCGGGGGCCGAGGTGGTGATCTACACCAGCTTCGGGACGGTCAGCTATGGTGACGCTCAGATTGCTATCCGTGCGTCCAAAGGCCGGATCGAGATCGCCTCGTCCAAGGGCGAGGCCTGGATCCGCCCGACGCGCGGCGTGACCCGCAAGGGTCCCGAGAAGCTGGTCGGCGGCAACGACAAGGCCACCCTGACCGCCGCCGTCCGCCCGGAAGCCGCGCTCCAGGACTGCGAGCGCGCCGCCGGCGAGGCAGAGTCGCTGGGCCGCGCGGTCTTCTCCCCGGCCCCGGCCGACGGGGGCACGCTGGGTGACCGTGCGGCGGCGCACCTGGTTGCGCGCAAGACGGCTCGGGCCGCGTGCGGCTCGGCGCGGGTCGGAATCGCCGGCGAGGCCGACGCCGAGAAGCGCAAAGGCTTGGAAGACCGCTTGGCAAAGGCCAATCAGCAGTGGCAGGCGGTCGGGCCCCCGGGCTCGCCGGCAGCAAAAAGCTCGGCGCCTTGATGCGTCGTTGACAGTTTCGGCCCCGCACCGCTAGCGTCCGCTACGGGCGACGTCGATGAGTCTTCGAAGGGTCAGTCTCGACGCGGTGCGGCTTCACTCTGGGGTCGCCACTGCAGTCATCGTGTTCAGCGCGACCGGTCCGGCCTGGGCGGACGAGCCTCGCAAGGTCACCGAGCCGTCGGTCTTGCGCGAGCCGGCGGAGGTCACGCAAGTGGTCGACGCCTTCGACGAGGACGACCCGTTCGACCTGCACCTCTCGCTCGGGTACCAGCACACCTGGAAGGGCGCCAAGATCCGGCGCGAGAGCTCGGTGCGCCAGGACGGCCTCACCACCGGTGGCTATGCGTCGGACGACATGAACGTCGCGGAGTACTCCGAGACCACCAGCCGACTGAACACGCGCGCCGCCATCGGCGTGTACAAAGACATCCAGCTGGTCTTCAGGCTGCCGATCATCCTGTCCAACAAGCGCAAGCTGTCGGGGCTCGACGGCAGCGACAAGCAACAATCCGTGGTGCTGGCGGGCGGCCCGGGCGAGCAGCTGTTCCGCTTGCCCTTCGAGTCGCCCACGCGCAGCGGGCTCGAGTATCTGGCGGTGGGCCTCGACTTCGCGCTGATGAATCAGTTCCGCGACCTGACCAAGCCCACCTGGGTCATCGGGGTCGAGGGGCGGTTCAACGTCTCTGAGCCCATGCACGCCTGCAGCAACAGCACCGCAGGGCTGAACCAGCCGGGCCCCCAGAAAAAGTGCGCCAGCCCGTCGGACATCAACCGCAACGGGGTGCGCGACGTGATCGACCCGGACACCGGCGACAATCTCGAGGGGCGCGACCTGGGCGCGCGCGACCCCGGCGTCAGCCGCGGCACCACCGGGCTCGAGTTCCACACTTATTTGTCGAAGCGCATCAAGTACATCGAACCCTACGGCGGCTTCAAAGCCCTGTTCGAGTTCCAGAACGAGAACAGCGACTACGGCACGACCGACCTCAAGGGCTCGCTGGTGAATCACCCGCCGCTGGCCGGCAGCATCATCATGGGGCTCAACGTGATCCCGTGGGAAATCCGGGATCAGTTCCAGCGGGTCACCATCGATTTCCGCTTCACCGGCACCTACCGCTCCGAGGGCCGGGACTACTCCGAGCTGTACGACGCCCTCGGCTCCAGCGACGCGCCCAGCCTGCGCATGCCGACCTACGCCTCGTACAAGGCGAACCCGGCCTACAACCCGAACTCGGCCGACGGCCCGAGCAACCCGCGCTCGGTGGTCGATGCCAACTCGCAGCGGGTCTACACCACCGGCCTGACCGACGTGCAGCAGCACGGCACCTACACGCTCAGCACCGAGCTGACCTGGCAGGCGGGCGAGTACGTGAAGTTCAGCCTCGGCGGCGGGTACACCCTGGTGCAGAGCCACCTGCTCACCTTCGACCAGGCCTGCAACCCCGACTTCTCCGACGACATCAGCAAGTCGGGCCCGTGCAAGAGCACCACCCAGTCGGGGTACTCGGCTACCGGCATCCCGAACCCGAACTACCGACCCACCATCAACGCTCCGGGCCGACGCTTCAAGGTCGACGACTCTCACGCCTTCGACGCCTGGCTCAACGCGACGGTCATGTTCTGAGGGCCCCCATGGCCCGTGCTCGACACGCCCTCGGCTCCGTGGCGCTCGGACTTGCGCTGGCGAGCTGGGCTGGCTCTGCGGGCGCCGATCAAGACGAAGTGGTGCTGCTTCCCACGGTCATTCCCGTGGCGGCGTCGCCCAACTCAGCTCGACGCGGTCGTGACCGAAGCCGTGCAGGATCTGGGGCTCAGGCTCGACGTCTCGGACCGGGCGGCGCCCAGCGCGCGCACGCTCACTGACGACGCGCTGGTGGCCCGGGCAGCGTCGAGCTGGGTCATTTCGCCGCGGCTCGCCCTCGAGGGCGACAAGCTTCGCCTGCACATCATCGCCGTGGCGCCCGGCTCGCGCGTGCTCTTGGTGCGTACTCAAGAGGTGGCGCCCCGGGAAGTGGCGGTGCGCGCCCTGGTCATGACGCGTGACGTGGTTCAGGCCGGGCGCGGCGCCGACGACCCGAAGGCCGACCCGGGCGCCACCCTCGCGCCCGCGCCGGCCGAGAAGCTGGTCATGCCGGCGCGTTCCGCCGGCCGCGCGGTGCTGGCGCTGAACTCGGCGGCGTTCGGCGGTTATGTGGGCCTGTCGCTGCAGAAGGCCAGCGGCTCGAGCGACGACCGCCTCACCTACCCGCTCATCGCCCTCGGCGCCGGCGTCGGCCTGGGCGCTTCGATGATCGTCGCCGACGAGTGGGACGTGGGCCTGGGCGACGCCTGGTTCCTTTCGGCCGGCGCTTGGTGGCCGCTCAGCTCGGGGTTCTTGCTCGCCGACGGCTACGCCGTCGATCCGCCGGACGACCGCTTCGTCTACGGGTTGGTCGGCGCCGGCGCGGGCATGACCTTGGCGGCCACGGCGCTCACCTTCCGCGGCATGGGCGAGGGCGGCGCGACCTTGACGCATTCCGGCGGCGCCTTCGGCATGGCGCTGGGTGGTATGGCGCAGCTGGCGTTCGAAGGCCGCACCGACAAGACCCCGACGCGGGGCATGGGCTACGGCGCCGGCGGCGGCGTCTTGCTCGCGGGCGCCATCGCCACCCAGGTGTCGGCGTCGTCTTACCGCGTGCTGCTGATCGATCTGGGCGTGGTGCTCGGCGGCCTGGCCGGCGCGGCAGCGGCCAGCCCCTTGGTCTTCGGCGACGAGCAGACCGAGGGCAAAGATCGCGCATGGGTGGGCAGTGTGACGGCCGGCTTCGTCGCGGGCGGCGTCGTCGCCTACTTCATGACCGAGCCCGGCGAGCGCAGCGCGAGCGACGATCCGAACCTGCGGGTGGTTCCGTACGGCGGCGTCGTCGGCGAAAGCGTGGCCCGTGACGGCCGTCGCGAACCGGTCTACGGTGGTGGCGTTCAGGGCCTTTGGTGAGAACGCTCACATTCACGGTGTCGGCAAGCGAGGCAGGGCAGCGCCTCGACAAGCTGGTGGTGGCGCGGGCCGAGCTGGGCCGCCGCCGGGTCGCCGAGCTGTTTCAGCAGGGGCACGTCGTGGTGGCGGGCCGACGTATTCCCAAGGGCGAGCTCGCGCGTGAAGGCGACGAGATCGTCGTCAGCCTCGAGGGCGACGATCGGCCGTCACCCGAGCCCGAGGCGCGCCTGGTGATCCGGCTCGAGACGCCGCACCTGGTGATTGTGGCCAAGCCTGCCGGGCAGCCCAGCGCCCCCCTGCGGGGCGAGGGCGGAACGCTGGCCGGCGCCCTGCTCGGGCACTACCCCGAGATGGCGTCCGTGGGTCACTCACCGCGCGAGCCCGGGATCTTGCATCGCCTGGACACGCAGACCTCGGGGCTCTTGATCGCGGCACGGAGCGTCGAGGCATTCAATCGCCTGCATGCGGCGCTGCGGCAGGGCTCGATGACCAAGCGCTACCTGGCCGTGGTCCAGGCCGAGGGCCTGCCGGACGCCGGCGTGATCGACACCCCCATCGCGCCGGACCGCAAGAACCCGAAGCGTGTCTTGATCGTCGACGGCGTGGCGCCCCGCACGGGCAAGAACCGCGCGCGGTCGGCCGAGACGCGCTATCGGGTGGTGAAGATCGTCGGCGACCTGGCGCTGGTCGAGGTCACCGTGTCGCGGGCCCTGCGCCACCAGATCCGCGCGCATCTGGCGTCCATCGGTCACCCGCTGGTGGGCGACGTCGTCTACGGCGGGCCGCCGAGCGAAGCGCTGGGCGAACGCCACGCGCTGCACGCCAGCTACATCGCCTGGGCCGGCGACGACACCGTGGCCGGCTTCGCGCTCGAAGAGCCCCTGCCCGGCGACATGGCGAGCTTGATCGCCGGCTGATTCGGCCTGGCACGCGGCGCCCCGCGGTCGGCCAGCGTGGCCGCGACCGCTCGGATCAGTGAAAGGCACAACGCCCGCGTCGGCAACTTGGGGCGCAGCACGGCGCTGCGCTCTTCGGGCTTGCGCCCACGCGTCCAGGTCACGGTGCGCGGCAGCGCCGCGTGGGCGTCCGAGCCGTCGGTGGCTCGCACCATCACCCAGGGCAGCGCCACGCTTCCGCCGAGCGCGCTCTGGTACTCGATCCCGAACTCGATGGCCGACAGGCCTGGCTTGGGTCGCCGGGGCATCACCAGAAGCCGCAGCTCGTCGGGGGCCGAGTCCCCTTCCGGGATGCGCGCCCAGGCCACGACCTTCAGCTCGGAGCTCTGGCGAAGGCGTTCGGCAAGCCACGCGAGCAGCGGTACGGGGCGACTCGCGCCCAGCGGCGGCAGCTCGCCGGCACGGCCGGTGCAGAAGATGGGCAGCAGCACCGCCGAACCCAGCGCAACGCAGATCCCGTGGTAGGGCGAGCGCAAGAAGCAGTACACCGCGGCCACGCCGAACCCGGTGACCAGCAGCAAGAACAGCGCGAACCCCGGCAGGGTGCCGGCGTCGAGCCAGCGCCCGGGCAACGCCGGCTCGTTCGGGCGGAACGCTTCGTCGTCGCCCAGCGGCAGCCAGCGCCCGGGGCGCCGCGGCGCCGAGATGGCCCGTGGCGTGACGTGCGCCGCGAGCGCAATGGCACACGCCAAGAGCACTCCGGCCCAGGTGGCGTGATCGGTAGAGAGCACCAGGGCCACGGCGCCCGCCAGACAGCCGCCCGCCGCCACCGCGCGCGGCGCAGCGGGGATCGGGATCAGCGCGCGCGGCTCGGCATTGCGCTGTCGGCAGCCGCGGGTCATCAGCCGCCATTTCGCGAAGACGACCAGCGCGAAGAGCAGCGCCACGCCGACCAACACCCCCAGGGCGATCAGTCGCCGCTCGGGGCGGTCACTCGGGGCGGGGCGAAGCGCGGCGGCAGCCGGAGCGGCCTCGTCGTGACCGAAGGCGTCGAAGGCACGGGGGCTCGCCAGCACACGCCACACCACCGGCTCGCCCTTGGCGACGTGGGGCCGCACGATGTCGAGCTCGTCCTTGTCGCCCGTGCGCCTCAGATTCGAAAGGAACGTCCCACCCGACTCGTCGTCGCCGTCCGGCAAGCGCGGCTCGGTGGCGCCGGGCGGCAGTCGGAACAAGACGCGCGCCGAGTCCACGCCGTCACTGGCGCGCGGCGCGACCCACCGCACCTCTGCCATCGAGCCCTGTTGCCGGATCAGGCCGCGGTCTCCGAGCCGCGTGCGGTACGCGAGCTTGAACACGAACTTCCCCCGGCTCACGCCCTTCGCGTGGTCGATCTCGGCTCGAAGCACACCGTCGTCGCGCTTCTCGAGCAAGAGGGGCAGCGTGACCTGCGGGCCTTCGGCGGCCGAGACCGTGGCGTCCGGCAGCACCGTGGCGTCACCGTCCACACCGTCGAGCTCGATGGCCGCGAGCGGCCCGCCCTTCACCCGGATCACGATCTCGTGCGAGACGGTGGCGCTGCCGTCACGCTCGACGTCGAGGGTCACGACGTGGGACTGGGTAGCGGTCTCGACCCAGGCCAGCGCCCAGGCCGGCAAAAGCAGGGCGACCAGGAATCCGGCCGCGGCACACACATGTCGGCGAAAGGCGTACATGGTACGACCTCTGCTCACACGAACGGGGCCGACCTGCCAAGTTTCCCGGGCAGGCCCCCGCGGAAGCCGCCTGTTTCAGGGCTTCCGAGCGGGCAACGGAGGCGGCGGCGGCGCCGGCATCACCGCTGCCGGGCCGGCCACGCCGCTGGCCCCGCCCGCCGCCGCCAGGCTGGGGGCCACGGCGCCGATGTCCTCGACCACCGCCTTCGGCACCTGGATGGTCCACACCATCCCCGGGCCACCCTCGCCGGTGACGTTGGTCCACATCAACATCGGCGTCTCGCCGTGGTGAGGCATCAGGGTGAGCGCCTTGGTCAGATCGCCCAGCCCCGAGTCTTGCATGCCGCTGACCAGGCTCTTCACCAGGTTGCCGACGGTGAAGTACCCGCCCGAGACGCTCTTCGAGGCCTTCAGCGGCGCGATGCCGTCCCGCGCGGCGAGGGACGAACCGCCCTTGCGCATGTCGATCAGCTTCGCGTTCAGCGCCTTCTCGTCCGCCGAGAGCCCGATCCACGTGCTGTCACCGTCGGGCACCAGCGCGATCACCACGGCCAGCGCCGGCACCGGCTTCTTGGCGCCGGGCATGCCTTCGTCCATCTTCGCGAAGAAGGCGCTGGGCAGGTTCAGCTCGTACACCGTGGTCCCGGGCGGCATGCCGGGCACGCGCGACGCCCGCGACGAGAGCTTCGGCAGGTCCGCCGGCTTCACCTTGAGACGCTTGTCCACCAGCTGGCGAAGCTGCGCGTCGTTGTAGAGCTTCACGAGCTTGTCGAAGTACCCCTTGTACTTCGCGGGTTTCTCGTCGACCCCGATCACGTACCACCCCAGGTACGAACGAATGCGCTCGCGCGCCTGGGCGCCGCTGGTGGTGGGCGCCGCGGAGGGCCCGGCCGCGATCTCGCCGTGGGCATAGACCACGTCACCCTCGGTGGTCCACGTCTCGAGCATCAGCTCCGAAATCTGGTCCCGCACCTTGCGCGGCACCTTCTCTTTCTCGAGCGCGCCGTCGATGAGCTCGCCCATCGTCTTGCGGATCGCCTCGTAGCGCTTGGCATTGGCCCCCACCCCGAAGGTCGCCATCTCGGCGTCTTTCGGCAGCTTCCAGAACTTCTCGGGCACGCCTTTGCTGCGTTTGGCTGCGTCGACCATGGTCTGCACGGTCCACGAGCTCTGCCCCTTGAATTTGAGGCTCACGGTGCCGTTGATCAGCCCGCCGGCACGGTCGATGCCGCCCTCGATGCGGATCTTGTCGACGTCTTCCGCGACCGCGAGCACCTCGTCGGCCAACCCGTGCGCGGCATCGGCCAGCGCACGATCGAAGCGCGGGCTGTCCATCGACAGCTCGCTCATCACGAAAGGCATGGCCATGGTGCGCAGCTGCCGCAGCTCTTTGGCGTATCGACGGCGGAGGGGCTCGGCTTGGATCTCGATGTACAGCTCGGACTTGCCGAGGGCCTCGCTGGGCAGCCCGCGCGTGGCATAGGGCAAGAGCGCGTCGATGTCCTCTTGCCGGTCGCCGCAGACCAGGCGGGCCGGCGACTTGCCGACCGACGGCGCCACGGCACAGACCGGGCCGCCTTCACCCTTGGCGATCACGTACGTGCCGGGGCGCAACATGCGCGCCGACTGACCCTGGCGCTTGGCGAAGTTGACGATGCCCTCGACCGAGCTCACCCCCACCGAGACCACCGCGAATGGCTGAGGAAAGTTCCCGAGCCCCTTGTCGTCGAGCGACACGGCGACCTCGACCGGGGCGTCGAACACCAAGAGCTGAGCCATCTCGGGCTCGGTCTTCTTGATCAGCGCGCGAACGTCGATCGGGTACTTTGCCCAGCTGGCGATGGTGTCCACGGCGCTCGCGGGGTTGCCCAGGCGCCCCACGCCCACCAGGCTGGGCGGCGCCGGCACCGTGCTCAGATCGGGCGCCGGCCCGGTGGCGATCCCACCCGGCTCCTTCGACCCGGGGGTCGCGCCGGGTCGATTCGCCGGAGCCTGGGGCCCGCAGGCCAAGAGAGCGCAAGCGCCAACCAACAGCAATGGGGTCCGGATGGTCATGACGGCCGGGATCCATACACGATCCCGGATGCGCGGGAACTGCCGGATCGGTGGGCCGCGCACGGGCTGGCGGGCCGGCTCAGCCCGCGCCCGGCTCGCGCAGGGCAGGCACCCGCCCGGCGAGGAAGTAGCCGGTGTGCCAGAGGGCGCGCCCACCCGCTCGGAGCAGGGCCGCCGTCGACCAGGGCTTCCCGCCGAAGTGCTGGCAACCCACTCGGATGAACTCGGGCGAAGCGTGCAAGAAGGCTTCGATGTTGGCGCGTGGCCGACCGTAGAACAGACCCACCCCCAGGGTGCGTACGATCAGATCGCGCCCGATGGAGCTGTGTCGAATGGCGGAGGGCCAGTCCTGGAAATCGAGCTCGCGCGCGGGCAGCTTCTGCGCGAGGTACTTGGCTGCCGCCGCTCCGTAATAGATCGCCTGCGCTATCCCCTCGCCGGTGACCGGGTCGATGCCCGCGGCCTCGCCCACCAAGAGCGCGTGGGGGGTCGACACCGGGATGTGAGGGTCGAACACCAGCTCGGCGTAGCGCTTCTTCTTCAGCTTGCCGAGGTCGATGCCGCGGCTGGCAAGCTCGGCCTCGAGCACGGCCTGGATCTCGACCACCGCCGGGCCGTCGGTCGGCCGCAGAATGTAGACCCCGCGCACGACCTTCTCTTGGCCGTCCACCAGCGTGGGAAAGTCCCAGTAGTACCCGGGCAGCTCCCGGCGGGTGGCATCGAACAGAAGCACGTCGCGCTCGAGGTCCGAGTCCACCGGGTCGGTGTCCACCTCGATGGCCTGGGCGCGGTACTTTGCGGCCTGAAACCCCAAGGCGCGACGCACCACGCTGCGCACGCCGTCGGCGCCGATGACCACGCGTGCGTGAATCGGCCCCGCGGTGGTGTCCGCAACGTAGCCGCGGGCGGTGCGGTTCAGCCCCACCACCCGCGTGCCGCCAGCGAACGGGATGCCACGCCGCTGCCCGACCCGAACCAGCTCGTGGTCGAACTCGACGCGGCGCACGACCCGGCCGATGGCGTCTTCGCGCACCACCGTGGTGCGACCCATGGCACGAAACGCGATGGCGTTCACCGGCACGCCGGGTACATCGACGCTGACGCCGATGGACCCGAGCAGCTTGTCCGCGCGCGCACCCACACCGCCCGCACAGAACTTCTCGCGGGGGAAGTGCTCGGCGTCGACCACGAGCATGCGGTCGGTGAGCGCCGGCATGGCGTGCGCCAGAAACAGCGCAGTCGTCATGCCAGCCGGCCCACCGCCGACGATCAGGACCTCGACGTTTCGGGGAGTCGAAACCACGGACGCTAGTTCGTTTCCTCGAACTCGGCGTCGATCACGTCACCCTTCTTCTTGTCGCTGCCGGGTGGGGGGGCACCCGCCCCGGCGCCCGGCGCAGCGCCGGCGCCCGCGCCCGCGCCCGCCGACTCGTACAGCTTGCTGGCCATGGCATAGGCCTCTTTCTCGAGGCGGCCCAGCACGTCTTGCACCTGCGCGTCGTCCTGCTTCTCGATGGCAGAACGCCCTTCCTTGATCAGCGCCTCCAGGCTCGAGACGTCGGCGCCCTGCAGCTTCTCCTTGTTCTCGGAGATCTGCTTTTCCAGCGTGTAGCACAGGTTGTCGAGCTTGTTTCGGCGCTCGATCTCTTCGCGCCGGCGCTTGTCTTCGGCCTCGTGCTGACCGGCCTCGGTGACCATGCGGCTGATCTCGTCCTCGCTGATGCCGCTGTTGGCGGTGATGGTGATGCGCTGGTCCTTGCCGGTGGCCATGTCCTTGGCGGTGACGGCCAAGATGCCGTTGGCGTCGATGTCGAAGGTGACCTCGACCTTCGGAATGCCGCGCGGAGCGGGCGGCAGCCCTTCGAGGTGGAACTTGCCCAGCGTGCGGTTGTAACGCGCCTCGGCGCGCTCGCCCTGCAGCACGTGGATCTCGACGCTGGTCTGCCCGTCGGCGGCCGTCGAGTAGATCTCTTTCTTCTGCGTCGGGATGGTGGTGTTGCGCGGAATCATCACCGTCATCACACCGCCCAGCGTCTCGACACCCAGGCTGAGCGGGGTGACGTCGAGCAGCACCACGTCTTGCACTTCGCCACCCAGCACACCGCCCTGCACCGCGGCGCCGACGGCGACGACCTCGTCCGGGTTCACGCCCTTGTGGGGCTCTTTGCCGAAGAACTTCTTGACCGTCTCTTGCACCAGCGGAATGCGCGTCGACCCGCCGACCAGCACCACCTCGTCGATCTCGCTCGCCTTCTTCTTCGAGTCTTCCAGCGCCTTCTTGACTGGCGTCATGCTGCGCTCGACCAAAGGCGTGATCATCTGCTCGAGGCGGGCCCGCGTGAGCTGCTTCTGCAAGTGCTTCGGCCCGCCGGCGTCCGCCGTGAGGAAGGGCAGGTTGATGGTGGTCTCCATCTTGCTCGAGAGCTCGATCTTGGCCTGCTCGGCAGCGTCTTTCAGGCGCTGAATCACCATCTTGTCGTTCGAGATGTCGATGCCGGTGTCCTTCTTGAACTCGGCGATCAGCCACTCCATGATCAGGTGGTCGACGTCGTCGCCACCCAGGTGCGTGTCGCCGTTGGTCGCGATGACCTGCACGACGTTGTCACCCACCTCGAGGATCGAGATGTCGAAGGTGCCGCCGCCGAAATCGTAGACGGCGATGACTTCGTTGCTCTTGCTGTCCAGGCCGTAGGCCAGTGCTGCGGCCGTCGGCTCGTTGATGATGCGGCGCACCTCGAGACCGGCGATCTTGCCCGCGTCTTTGGTAGCCTGGCGCTGCGAGTCGTTGAAGTATGCCGGCACGGTGATGACCGCTTCGGTCACCTTCTCGCCCAGGTAGTCTTCCGCGGCCTTCTTCAGCTTCATCAGCACTTTGGCGGCGACCTCGGGGGGCGCCATGGCCTTGCCCCGAGCCTCGATCGCGACGTCGCCGTTCTTGCCGCTCACCACCTTGAAGGGCACGCGCTTGCGCTCTTGCTCGACCTCGTCGAAGCGACGGCCAATGAAGCGCTTGGACGAGTAGACGGTGTTCTCGGGATTGGTCACCGCTTGGCGCTTCGCGATGGTGCCCACGAGGATCTCACCCTTTTCGTCCCATGCGACGACCGACGGGGTGAGGCGCGACCCCTCTTCGTTGACGATGACCTTGGGCTCTTTGCCCTCCATCACCGCGACGACGCTGTTCGTCGTTCCGAGATCGATACCGATGATCTTGCCCATGACGCTCTGTTCTCCTCATGCTTCGGCAGGGCCCGCCGAGCGGCCCTGAGTATGACCGCAGCTCGCGAGCCCTCGCGACCCGCGGCGTTCCGAGTTTTCGGCCGCGGGATGGGTCGGAAGATAACCACCAGGCTACGGGGGTCAACGGTGGAGGAGGGCCCACCCGCGAAGGATTTGGTTGACAGATCGAGTTCCGCGGATACCCTCGCGGTCCCTTCCCGGGGCTGTAGCTCAGCTGGGAGAGCGCCGCGTTCGCAATGCGGAGGTCAGGGGTTCGATCCCCCTCAGCTCCACCGACATCGTCACGAGAATCTCCGCGCCCGTCGGCGGCGCGCCAATCCGACGCACAGGCCCAGGGTGGCAAACACCCAGGGCACCGGCTTGGCCGGGCCGCGCTCGCCACCCAGAGAGCAACCGCCGCTGCTGTTCGAGTCCGCGGCGTTGCCCGCCGGCAGCGCGGTGCACACGCCCAGCGATGAGCACTCGAGGCCCGGCCCGCACGGGAGCGATGCGTTGCAGACCGCGGCACAGGTCGCCGTTTCGGGGCTGCCCGCGGCGTAGCACTGGTACCCGTTCGGGCAGCCCTGGCCTTGTCCGCAGCTCTGGCCTTGGGCGCTGCCGGCGTCGGGGGGAGGCGGCGGCGGCTCTTCGGGGTCGCTCTTGCCGCTCAGCGCCCAGAACGGGGGCGCGGCACCGGCCTTCTGCGCGGCGTCTTTCGCCGTCTCGGTGATGAACGCGCTCCACGAGGTCACCGCGCCATAGATCGGCGTGGTGCAGCCTTCGCCGCCGCGCGACACCACGCCGACGACCTTGCCCTTGGCATCGAGCGCCGGCCCCCCCGAATCGCCCTGACAGATGCCGGTGTCGCCCAGAAACTCGCTGCCGGCAATGCTCGGGTGCCCGCACTCGCCCGCGCCGCACTTCACCGTGAGCCCGCCCAGCGCCATCCGCTCGCCGCCGCTCCACCCCGAGGTGCCCTGTTGGCCGTACCCGACCGCCGAGTAGGGCTCGCCGGCGGCCACCGGCACGTCGATCCGCGGCACCCGCGGGGGCACGTCCACGTTCTCGGCCAAGATGATCAGCGCAACGTCGTAGCCACACGCATCGTCGCCGTCGGTGGGCACGCGCACCTCGGCGCTCTTGAACCACTTCCCTTGCTGGGAGAGCTGCTGGTCGGTCGAGACGAAGAACCCGCCCCCCGCGTAGGGCGTGCCGAACTTCGAGACCCCGCACTGAACCGTGCCGCCGTTGTCCGGCACGATGGGCGACACGCAGTGCCGCGCCGTGAGCACCAGGTTGGGAGCAATCAGCGAGCCGGTACACATCCCGCCGCTCATGGCGAACATGCCGACCACGTTCACGTCCTCGAAGTCTTGTTGCCCGCCCTTGATGGCGTTCGCCTGCTGTTCGACCGGGGGCTCGGGGGCCGGTGAGGCGCCGCAACCGACAGCCGAGAGCGAGACGAGACAGGACACGAGGAGAGTGCGCTTCATGTCGATCCTTCCGGGTAGAACGTGGCCCACGTCGGCTCGCGCGCCGATCACGCGCGGGCCGAGCGCCGCTGGGGGACCTCTCGTTCTTACGGTGGGGCGCTGGCCTCCGCCAGCGTGAAGTCTGCGTTTTCAGCTGGATCTCGTGCGCCAGCGGTGGAAAGTAGCAGCGACGCTAGAAAGCCGGTGCCCGCGTGTCCTCCGAAATTCGCTTGACGCAATCCATCGCCGCCCCGCGTTCGCGCATCTGGCGAGCGTGCAGCAGCGCGCAGGGGATGACCGGGTGGCAGGCCGACGAGGCCAGCGGCGAAGTCGCAGCGGGCTCGATGCTCGAGCTGCGCTGGCCCGCGCTGGGCGTGGAGCTTTCTCTGGGGGTGCTCGAGGTCGTGCCCGAGCGCCGGGTGGTGCTGGCCAAGGGGGCGACCCGCGTGGTGCTCGAGCTCGACGACCACGGCGTCTCGCTCACCCACACCGGGGTGGGCGACGGCGACGAGCGCGAGGGCGTGAGCTCGTCGTGGCAGCTCAGCCTGGGCCTGCTGATGCACCACTGCGAGACCCACGCCGACAGCGCTCGCAACGTGCGCTGGCTGATGCGCCCCGCGCGAACCAACACCGACACCGCGCACGTGTTCTTCACCGACCCGGACGCGCTGGCCACCTGGCTGGGGCGGGGCAACGGATTGGGCGCGGCCGGCTCGCGCTTCCGCCTCGATCTGGGCGCCGGCGAGACCATGAGCGGGCGAGTGCTCTCTCACGCGCCGGGCCGTGACCTGGCCCTCAGCTGGGACGAGGACGACCAGTCGGCGGTGGTGCTGCGCACGCTGCCGCAGCCCTTCGAGCCGGGGGTGCGTCTGGTGGTGTTGTCGTACTCGCGCTGGGGTGAAAGGCCCGCCACCGAGGCCCGCCTGGGCCTGCTCGAAGCCGCGCACCACCGCTTGATTCGGGTGCTCGACGGCGAGCGCAGCGCGTGAAGCAGGGTCGCGGGGCGACCTCGAGTCACCGCAGATCGGCGCAACACCGGGTTCCGGTCGAGTAATCGTAATAGCTGGGCGCGTGCCCGGTGATCTTGGCTTCGCAGCCCTTGGTCGTCATGCGGGCGTAGAACCCGCCGACGAACACCCCGCTCGGATCGTCGATCCACTCGTCCAGGTTGCCGACCATGTCGAACAGGCTGCCGTCGTCCCAGCTGCTGGCGCAGCCGGCGGTGGCCCCCGTCAGCCGCAAGAGCGGATCTTTGCCGGACTCGACCACCAGGTTCAGTCGGGGGTCGATCAGGCCCATCGAGGCGTTGTCGTGGAGCACGGCCGCCGGATGGACCGCGCGGTGGACGTTGCAGCGGCCCGGAAGGTAGTGCGCGCCGTACGGGAACTTGGTGCCGGCTTTGCCCCGACAGGCGACGGTCCATTCCTCTTCGCTGCACAGCCGCTTGCCCGCCGCCTGACAGGCGCCCTTGGCGGCGTGGTAGGTCAGGTAGCCGTGGGGCACCACGCCGGGGCGCGACACGGCCATCGGTTCGTAGCGTGCGGTCAACTGGAACAGCGGCGGCTCGGGCAGCGGCCAGGCCCGCGCGCCGGCGTCACCGGTCCGGGTGCGCTCGACCAGCCACACTTCGCGCACGCGGGTCAGGGCCGCGGGTTGCGGGGGGAAATAGGGTGAAAGCGCGCGCCCGCTCTGCTTGTCGACCAGCGACGCTTCCCAGCGATCGACGCAGAAGCCCGGGAGCTTCGCCATGCCGGCGGGGCAGCCGCGTGCCCCGCCCGCGCGCACCGCGCGGCGCGCTGCGGGCTGGGCCATGGCCAGCGAGATCGACCCGAGCGCGGCCAAGAGCACGGCAACCGAGCGAGCTCTCGCGAACACTCCCCGACCCTGACACGCGCCCCTGGCTTCGGGCAACCGTTTGCCCCGAGGTCGGACCCGGGGCAGGGTCCGGCCGTGGGCCGCAGCGACGAATGGAGCGTGGAGCGCGAGCGGATGGTCCGCGCGGTCGAGCTCGGCGCCGCCCCGCGCGACCCGCGGGTGCTCGAGGCGTTCCGGCGCGTCCCCCGCCACGTGTTCGTGCCCGAGCGAGAGCGCATCGCCGCCTACGAGGACCGCGCACTGCCGATCGGTGACGATCAGACCATCAGCCAGCCCTCGATGATCGCCATGATGCTCGACGCGCTGGAGTGCGAGCCCAGCTCACGGGTGCTCGAGGTCGGGGCGGGGTCGGGCTACGCGGCGGCGCTGCTCGCGTGCCTGGCGGCGCGGGTCGACGCCATCGAGATCCGGCCGGCGCTGGCGGCGCGGGCTCGCGCCACGCTGGCTGCCCTGGGCATCGACAACGCGTTCATCCACCTGGGCGACGGCAGCAAGGGGCTGCCCGAGCACGCCCCCTTCGACCGGATCCTGGTCTCGGCAGCTCCCCACCAGGTACCGGAAGCGCTGCTCGATCAGCTGGGCCCCGGCGGCCGGATCGCGATCCCGGTCGGGGACGCTCACCGGCAGGTGCTGATGATCGGCGAGCGCGCGGCCGATGGCCAGCTGCGGATGCGGCGCGATGTGCCTTGCGTGTTCGTGCCGCTGGTCGAGCGCTGAGCTCTCAGGCGCTGCCCACCGTTCGGGTGGTGAATGCGATGGGGCTCGTGCCCGCGCGGCGGTACGCCTGGGTCCAGACGTCGGCGCTCTCCACGTCGAACACCACGGCGGGGTCGAGGTCGACCGGCAGCCACGCGCCGGCGCGGATCTCGTTCTCGAGCTGATCCGGCGCCCAGCCGGCGTAACCGATCAGCCCCATCAAGCTGCCCGGGGCGTGCCCGTTGGCAACCGCTTCCAGCGCCTTGCGCGACGCGCACGCGGTGATCCCCGAGCCGACGTCGAACTGACCCTCGACGTCGGTGAAGCGCTCTTCGCTGCGGTAGATGAGCCAGACCTGCTCTTGCGCCACGGGGCCGCCCACCCGCACCAGGCCCGGCACGGTGATGGCGCTCTCGGTCACGTCGGCCCGCACCAAGAGCTCGGGCATGCTCATCACCTCGCGACCGTTCACCACCCAGCCGAAGGCGCCGTCGGGACCGTGCGCCGCCAGCAGCACCACCGATCGGTCGAAATTCGGATCGCCCAGGGGCGGCGCAGCGACCAGCATTCCAGGTGCGAGTACGGACATCGGAGACGGCCTCCCTTCAGCTCACGATCACGCCGGCGTAGCCCACCACTTGGTCGAAATCACCTGAGACCTCGCCCGAGTTACCGTAGCGTACCAGCTCGGCCCGCGAGGCCGCGAGCTCGCGAGCGGCAAACAGGCCGACCACGGTGGGCACGCAGCCACACATCGAGATCCGTTCGCGTTCGCAGACCTCGAGGAGCCCGGCCGGGTCCAGCGCCAGCACCCGCGCCAGGGCCAGGCTGTCGTGCTGGCGCGCCAGATCGGCGGGCTCGTAGTGCGACATGTCCGAGCTGGCCACCAAGAGGACGCTCGGCTCGCGCTCGTGCTCGCTTTCCCGGATCACGCGGGCCAGGGCGGCGCCGAGCTCCTGGCACTCTTCGAGCCCGAGGCGCCCGAGGCAGATGGGCACCACTTTCACATCGCTGCGCCGCGCATGCAAGAACGGCATCTGCACCTCGGCGGCGTGCTCGATCACGTGGGCGCGCTCGTCGGCGTGCAAGAGCCCGGTCGCTGCCAGCCGTCGGGTGAGGTCACGATCCACGCCCAGCGTGAACCCGGGGAAGCGCCAGTCACCGCCGCCCCAGAGCGACCGCCGATCACCCAGGCCGGTGTGGTTGGGGCAGAGCACCAGCGCCGAAGCAGGCACCTTCGCGCAGGCGTAGGTCTCGCCGGCGATGGCCCCGCTGTACACGTAGCCCGCATGCGGGACCATGAGCAGCCGCGCGGCGACCGGCTCGGTCGGGGCGACCGGCAGGCACCGACGGATCTCGGCCGCCAGGCGATGCGCTTCGCCGGGGTAGAAGCGCCCCGCAACGGCGGGCGGGCGGGCAGGCTCGAGCATGCCGGCGCAGGATAGCGCGGGACGGGCGGGCGGCGAGACCCGGCCGCCAAAGCGGCACGATCGCTGTGCTATCGCCGGTCGGCGATCGTTGCGATAGAGTGCCTCTCGATGCGGGTGACCTTCTACGGTGTTCGGGGCTCGGTCCCCGCCCCGGGGCCGACCACGGCGCGCTACGGCGGGAACACGTCGTGCGTCGAGGTCGTGCTCGAGGACGGCACCACGTTGATCTTGGACGCCGGGACCGGAATGCGTGCGCTGGGCCAGACGCTGCTCGACAGCGGCCGCCACGAGAAGGTGCACTTGCTCTTGTCCCACACCCACTGGGACCACGTGCTGGGCCTGCCGTTCTTCGGGCCGCTCTGGCGCAGGGACTCGGAGCTCTTGGTCTACCCCCTGCCCACCGACGCCCAAGAGCGGTTCCAGCGGACCATCTTCGACGACATTCACTTCCCGGTGAGCGTCAACGACATCCCCGCCAAGGTCGAGTTCGCGAAGCCCAGCGCGGAACCGTGGCGCATCGGCTCGGCCACCGTGCGGCGGATCGCGCTCAACCACCCGGGCAGCTCCCAGGGCTTCCGGATCGACGACGCCAGCGGCGCGTCGCTGGTCTATCTGACGGACAACGAGCTGGTGCGGGGCGAGGCGGGCGAGCCAGCGCTGGATGCGCTGGCGCGCTTCTCGGAGAGCGCCAGCCTGCTAATCCACGACTCGCAGTACCTGGACTCGGACATGCCCGCCAAATACGGCTGGGGTCACTCGGTGATCGACGACGTGCTCACGCTGGGGGTCCGCGCCGAAGTGCGAGGCCTGGCGCTGTTTCACCACGATCCGAACCGCACCGACGACGATCTCGACGCCATCCAGGCGCGCTCGGCGGCCTGGCTCTGCGAGCGCGCCCCGGAGGCCAAGCTGTGCGTGGCGATCGAGGGGCAGACCCTCGAGCTGTGACCGTCAGCGGCTGAGGCGAATGTCGCCGGGCTTGGTCGCGTCGGGCTTCTTCCCCGACGGCTTGGGCTCGGCCGGCCGAGCGCGGCTCTTCTCGGTGGGCCGGGCGGCCGTGGCCGACGGCACGGGCTCGACGGTGGAGGGCACCGGCGGCGCAGCCTGGGCGGTCGGCGCGGGCAGGGCCGGCGGGGGCTCGGCGCGAGCCGCGCTCGGTGCGGTGCGCGACCCGTCGCCCACCGCCGGCGATGGGTTCGCCGCGGCGTTGGTGCGCGACGAGAGAAGCGTGCTGAGACCGAACGCCAGCGCGACCCCGAGCGCCACGGCCGTGAGCCCGAGCACCAGCGGCAGGCGAGAGCGGCGCGCGGGCGCCACGCCGGTGGCCGAGAAGGGCGCGTCCGAGGGCGCGTAGGCGGCGGGGGCCGCGTCACGGTGCAGCGTGGGGGCGTCGGGATCGGACGCGCGATCGAAGTTGCCGTCGATCCGGATCGAGGTCGGAGACGACGACGCGCCCGAGCTGACCAGGCCAACGGCCACGTCGATGCTACCGCTCGAGCCAAGGGGCACGCGGCCCGAAATCGGGCCGGTGCGCACCGACGGCGGGGGCACCGGCAGGGTCGGCGCGAATCGCCCCAGGAACGGCTGCAGAGCAGCGCGGAGCTCGTCCACCGTCCGGAAGCGCCGCGCGGGATCTTTCTCCAGGCAGCGCTCGACGATCGCCACCAGCTCGGGCGGAACGTCTTGCCGCTCGGCTGCGATCGACTGCGGTTGATCCGCGGCGATGGCCGCGCAGATCGCCGGCAACGACTCGCCACGAAACGCCGGCTTGCCGGTCAAGAGCTCGTGCAAGATCACGCCCAGCGACCAGATGTCCGAGCGGCCGTCCACGCTCTTGGCGTCACGCACCTGCTCGGGTGACATGTACATCGGCGAGCCGATCATCGCCCGCGACACCGTGAGCGCGGTGTCGGTGGTCGGATCGTGAGAGGCCTTCGAGATGCCGAAGTCGAGGACCTTCACCCAGGGGCGGCCGTCGGTGTGGTGGGTCAAGAACAGGTTGGAAGGCTTCAGATCGCGGTGCACGATCCCGGTCGAGTGGGCCTCGCCGATGGCGTCGGCCGCCTGCAGCACGAAGTCGACCGCCTGCTCCACCGGCAGCGGCCCGCCGAGCTTGACCACTCGGCGAAGGTCTTGCCCACTGAGCCGCTCCATCACCATGTAGGGCAAGCCGCTGGGCAGGGTGTCCACGTCGAAGATGCGCACCACGTGCTCGCTCTTCAGCCCGGCGGCAGCGCGCGCCTCGCGCAAGAAGCGCGGAATCGCCGAGGTCGAGTCGTCGCTGACCTCGAGCGGCAGAAGCACCTTGATGGCCACCGTCTGGCCGAGCGACAGGTGCCGAGCCGAGACCACCACGCCCATGCCGCCGACGGCGATCAGCTCTTCGACGCGGTACTTGCCGGCGATGACGTCGCCCTCCCCGACCGGCATGCCGGGAGGGAAGGGCTTCTTGGTAGCCGCGGCGGTGCTCATGGTGGCCCCGAGGCGGCGACCAGCCGCCCCGCGAATCGGACAGTGAACTAGCTTACGCGCCCTCGGTCGTAGCGTCCACCCACACCGGGGCCAGAACGCGGGCCAAGTCCGCCGGAGAAATCGCCACCAGAAAGCCACGAGCGCCACCGTTGATGAAGAGGCGATCGAGCGCGCCGATGGTCCGTTCGGCGTAGATCGGCATGCGCTTCTTCAAGCCGAAGGGGCTCGTGCCACCCACCAGGTAGCCAGAGTGCTTCTCGGCGACCTTCGGATCGCAGGGCGCCACCCTTTTGTGGCCGATCTGACGCGCGAGGTTCTTGGTCGAGACCTCGCAATCGCCGTGCATCAGCACGCACAGCGGCGCGCGGGTCTCGTCCTCGAAGATCAGCGTCTTGATCACCCTGTGCTCGTCCACGCCCAGCACCTCGGCCGAGTGACGCGTGCCACCGTGAGCCTGGTAGGCGAAGACGTGGGGCTCGAAGGTCACGTTGGCTGCACGCAGCGCGCGCACCGCCAGGGTCACGGGGTATTCCGTCGCCACGCCGTTCCCTACCCGCCGGGTCGCGCTCGCCCGGCGCGTTCGCACAACCGATCGTACACGCGCCGAGCCAGGGGCAGGCCCATGTCTCGGAAGTTCCTGGGGCTCTGCCAGAACTCGTCCAGCTGGCCACGCTTCTGGCCGCCGTAAGCATGCGCCTTGATCATCATCTGCAGCTTGTCGGCAGCCTTCACGATGCGTGCTTCCAGGCTCTCGGCAGCTTCGGCTTCTCGCCAGGCAGAGAGCAACTCGGCCGGCAAGAGAGCGTGCGCCAGACCCTCGTCGACGGCGTCGAGGGCGCGCGCGGCCTCGGCCGTCTTCACCGGCATCGGCACGTCACCGGTGCGCGCCTCGGGCGCGTCGTGGACCAGGGCCATGCGCAGCACGCGCTCGCCGTCCACGCTCTGCCCCTCGGCGCGGAGCGCATCGGTGAGCAGCATGGCCACCAGCGCGACGCCGAAGCTGTGGTCGGCGATCGACTCGCAGGGGCGCACGCCGCGGAGCAGCCAACCGGTGCGCGGCAGGTCGGCGAGCGGATCGAGAGCGAGCACGGTGTCGATGATGCGATCCTCGGCGCTCATCGCGACGAGCTTAGCCTGGATTTCGCTCTCCGACTCGGGCTAGCGTGCCGGTCGTGAGGGCCCAGGCGATCGCAGCACTGCTGACCGTCGCGGCGAACGCCTCAGCGGCGCCAGCGCCCAAGCCGGCGTCGGATCCGCCCATCGCCAGCGACCAGAAGCGCGCGGTGCCGGACTACGACCGGCGCGGCGACGACCCGACCACCCCGGGCGAGGTGCTGCTCTGGATCCCCCGGGTGGCCCTGTCGCCGCTGTACTTGCTCAGCGAATACGTGGTGCGGCGGCCGCTGGGCTGGGTGGTGTCCGAAGCCGAGAAGAACGACATCCCGCAGAAGCTGGTGGACGTGTTCACCTTCGGCCCCGACGGCAACATCGCGATCGTTCCGACGGGCCTGGTCGACTTCGGCTTCCGCGCCAGCGTGGGCGCCTACTTCCGCTACAACCAGTTTCTGGCAGACGACAACAAGCTGCGGGCGCGGGCGGCCACCGGCGGCACCGACTGGTGGCTCTTCAACCTCGGCGATCGGCTGACGGTGGCGAAAGACCAAGAGCTGGGGGCACGGGCCGAGTGGGGCACGCGCCCAGATTGGGTGTTCCACGGGCTCGGGCCCGAGTCCGGCGCCCAGGCCGCACGCTTCAAGATGCGCAAGGCCGAGGCCGGCGTACGCTACGACGCCGGGCTGTGGCGATCGAGCGCGGTATCCAGCTTCGTGGGGGTGCGAGACGTGAGCTTCGACCCCACGATCGGCACCTGGGACGACGACCCGACCGTGGCCCAAGAGATCGCTCGCGGGCGCTACCCGTCGCCACCCGGGATGGCCGACGGCTACAGCGTGGTGGTGCAGAGCCTGGTGCTCGAGCTCGACACGCGTCCACGCAGGGTTCCGGACGATCTGCCGGAAGCCAGCGACTACGTGTCCCCCCCCGGGGGTGGCCTTCGCCTGCAGCTGCGCGGCGAGCACGCGGCCGGGCTGCGTGACCTGCCGCGTGTCGACGCGGGAACGCCCGAGCGCCATCACTGGGTCGAATATGGCGGCACGCTCGGCGGCTTCGTCGATCTGACCGGGACCCAGCGCGTGCTGGGCCTGTCGCTGATCACCGATTTTTCCGATCCGGTGCAGGCTGGGGGCGAGATCCCGTTCACCGAGCAAGCGTCACTCGGGGGGCCTCGGCCGCTCCGTGGTTTTCTCGAGGGTCGCCTGGTGGGGCGAAGCGCGGCGGTGGCTCAGGTCGACTACCAGTATCCGATCTGGGTGTGGCTCGACGGCGCGATGCACTATGCGGTGGGCAACGTGTTCGGTGAGCACTTGAATGGCTTCGATCTGGCGCTGTGCCGGCAGTCGTTCGGTATGGGCATTCGCTCTACCGGCAACCGCGACCACGCCTTCGAGCTGCTGGTGGCCTTCGGCACGGAGACCTTCCGCGGCGGTGCCGAGATCGAGAGCGTGCGCTTCGTGGTGGGGGCGACCAGTGGCTTTTAGGCTGCTGCACGCTTGCCTGCTCTGGGCTACCGTGGGCTGCGGCTCGAGCACGCGGTTCTTCCCCAACGCCGATCCACTCTGGCGCGACCCGGACCAGCGGCCGTTCGAGCGGCAGCCCGAAGAGTACGAATCGCCGTTCGCGTGGGACGCGGCCAACCAGACCGTGTTCCGACCGGTGTCGCGGTTCTTCGCGGTCGACCCGGCAGGCGAGGCGGTGAACGTCAACGCCCTGGACGAAGTGCCCGACTCGAGCTGGTTTCAAAACCGCATCGGGCGGTTCGGCATGACCCCCGAGGCCGCCGCCCAGGGGCCGTGCACCTCGCCCCTGCCCGATCGCAAGGGCCCCTGGGTGATCAAGGGCGCCAAGCCCAACGGCTTCAACCCGGGGTTCTTCATCAAGGCGAACGACGGCAAGCGCTACCTGGTGAAGTTCGACGGCGTGGTCGAGGGCATGCGCCCCACTGCGGCGGACGTCATCGGCACGCGCCTGTTCCACGCCGCCGGGTACTTCGTTCCGTGCAATCGCATCGCCTATTTCGACCGCTCGATCTTGAAGATCGACCCCGACGCCAAGAGCGAGAACGAGCGCGGCGAGAAGGTGAAGCTCGAAGAAGCCGCGCTGGACCAGGTGTTCTCCAAGGCGCTGCGCCTGGCCGACGGCCGATACCGCGCCAGCATGAGCCTGTTCGTCGAAGGCAAGCCCCTGGGCCCGTGGACGTACGAAGGGCGCCGCGCAGACGACCCGAACGACGTGGTCGCACACGAAGATCGGCGCGAGCTGCGCGGGCTGGAAGTGATGGCGGCATGGCTCGCGTGGTTCGACACCCGCGAGCAGAACACCATGGCAACCTGGGTGAACGACGGCAAATCGGGCCACGTCCGCCACTACCTTCTGGACGTGGGCAACGCCTACGGCAGCATCTGGGAGCCGCCGATGATGGGGCGACGCATCGGTCACAGCTACTACCTCGACTTCCCTCACGTGCTCGAGGACTTCTTGACCCTGGGCGCGATCGAGCGCCCGTGGGACCGAGCGCGCTTCGGGCGCACCGGCAAGGTGTTCTCGTACTACCGGGTAGACGACTTCGACCCCGATGCGTTCCGGCCCGGTTACCCGAACCCGGCGTTCGTCAGGAAGAGCGAGCGCGACGCGGCGTGGATGGCCCGGATCGTCGCCCGCCTTTCGGACGCCCATCTGCGCGCCATCGTGAAGACCGGCCTGCTCTTGCCCGAGCACGAGTCTCGTTTGCTCGAGGTGCTGATCGGCCGCCGCGACAAGGTTCTGCGTCGCTACCTCGAGCGCCTGTCGCCGCTGGGCTGGCCCGAGGCTCGCGGGCCCGAGCTGTGCCTGGAGGACCTGGCCCTCGGCGCGGGCCTCACCCCGCGCGGGGCCCGACGCTACGCCGGCCGGGCCTGGGCGGGGACGGCGCTCACGCCGGCACCGCTCGGCCCCACGCGCTGGGCAGACCGCCACTCCATCTGCACCCGCTTGCCGGCAGCGCCGGCCGGGTCACCGCTCTTGGTGGACGTGACCGCCGCCACCAGCGACGGCCGCTCGACGTTCCCGGCGCGGGTTCATCTCCACTCCCTCGGTGAGGGCCGCTATCGTGTGGTCGGCCTCGAACGCCCCGACTCCCACGACCCACCGAGCTGACTTGACCGCGCCCTCATCGCCCCGCGAACGCACGGCGCTCGAGCGACTACTCGGGGTGGTCACACGCGTCGAGCCCGGCGAGGGCGTCTCGGCGCTGCTGATGACGCTCAACGTGCTCACCTTGATGACCGCGTACTCGGCCATCAAGCCCGTGCGCGAAGGCCTGATTCTGGCCATGGCTTCCGGCGCCGAATACAAGGCGTACATGGGCGCCGCCATCGCGGTGGCGTTGCTCTTCGCCGTGCCGGCCTACGCACGCTTCGCCGATCGGCAGCCGCGTAACCGCTTGGTGGTCGGCGTCACGGCGTTCTTCGCCGCGAACCTGGTGCTGTTCTGGGCCGGCAGCTCCGTCGAGAGCGTGCGCTCGCGCCTC
This sequence comes from Polyangiaceae bacterium, assembly GCA_023150915.1. Classification (GTDB taxonomy): domain Bacteria; phylum Myxococcota_A; class Polyangia; order Polyangiales; family Polyangiaceae; genus JADJKB01. The sequence continues at coordinate 18,735 of JAKLKA010000059.1, read as the reverse complement.
GGGCTCGTCTATTACCTGTGGCTCGGCGTCTTCAACATGATGGTGGTGGCTCAGTTCTGGGCCTTCGCCAACGATCTGTATCGCGAAGAACAGGGCAAGCGACTGTTCCCGCTCTTGGGGGTCGGGCAGACGCTGGGGGCGGTCCTGGGCGCCGGGCTCTCGGTGTGGCTGCTGGCGCGGGTGGGGGTGTTCAACATGCTCTTGGTGGGGGCGGCCCTGCTCGGGGTCACGGCCGTGCTCACGCAGATCGTGCACGTGCGCGAGGGTCGCGCGCCCGTTCCGCGCCTCGCGAGCGCGCCGGGCGACCACGGTGGCGCGTTCGAGCTGGTCCGGCAGAGCGAGTACCTGCGCTACGTCGCGGGGTTCGCGCTGCTCTTCACGTTCGTGAACACCAACGGTGAATACGTGCTCGGCAGGCTGGTCAAGGCCTCCGCCGACCAGGCGGTGCTCGCCGGTACGCTAAGCCCGGGCGCGGTGAAAGAGTGGGTCGGCGACGCCTACAGCCGATTCTATCTGTACACCAACGTCGCCACGATCGCGCTGCAGGCGCTGGTGGTCTCGCGCTTGGTCCGCGTCTGGGGGCTCGAGCGCGCGTTCTTCGTGCTGCCGGTCATCGCGCTGGTCGACGCGCTGGGCGCCGCTGCGCTGCCGCTCTTGGCGGTGGTGCTGCCCGGCAAGGTCGCAGAGAACGCCACGGACTATTCTCTGAACAACACACTCCGCAACATGCTCTGGCTGCCCACCACGCGCGAGATGAAGTACAAGGCCAAGCAGGCCGTGGACACGTTCTTCGTGCGCATGGGCGACGTGAGCTCGGCGCTGGTGGTGTTCTTGCTCGGCAGCCAGCTTCACCTGGGCGTGCGCGCCTTCGCGCTGGTCAACGTGGGGCTGGTGGCCCTGTGGCTGGTCTTGGCGCGGAGAATCGTGGCGGGCTACCGGCGCCTCTCGGTAGGTGAAAGCTTCGCCCCCGAGCGGCGTTCCCCAGGCAGCCCATGACCTCGAAACTCTGGCTTCTCTTGCTCGTCTCCGGCGTCGCGTGCGCTGCAGGCGCCCCCCCGGTCGCGTCCCCTGCCCCACCGGCGATCGCCGAGCCCGCTCCCGGCGAGCCGGGCGCCGTGGCCGGCAGCCCCGGCCCCGCCGAGCCCGCCGACACGCCGCCGGCCGAGCCTGCCGAACCGGGCTTCCCGGGCTCGAAGTGGGCGCCGCGGGACCTGGGCGTGTCGGTTCCGGAAGCGTGGCAGGCCTGCTCGGTGTCGACTGACTGCACGTTGGTCGTCACCACCTGCTGCGATCAGTGTAACGGTGGCAAGGCCGTGGCGGTCAATGGCGCTCACGCCCAAGATGCGGCGGCAAAGTACCCGAAGAGCTGCAACGGCGTGGCGTGCACCGAGCGGGGGTGCTTCACCCGGGCCGCGTGTCACAGCGGCCGTTGCACCATGGAATGGCTGTCTGCCGCGCCGTGACTCACTGGACGGCGCCGAAGCCGTGTGTGACAATTCGATGACGACTTGGTGACCTCTGCCCACCGTTCTGGCGAGTCCCCGACTTCCGAGCCTCGCCCCTCGCTGCGCGCGCCCGACCGCCCGAGCGATTGGGGCTCGCTGGTCGCCGACCTGTCCCGCGGCCGCGACGAGCCCACGGTCCACGTCCACGACAAGACGCACCTCGAGCTGGCCATCGACTACCGGCTGCGACCGGGCCGCGCCGTCGAGTCGTTCGTCTGGGAGGCCTATTTCTTCGCCCCCGAGAGCCTGCGGCTCGACAGCCGCACCTACGACAAGACGGACATCTACACCGACCTGCAGACCTACGTGCGCTTCGAGGTGCCGGACGTCGAGTTCGCCGATCTGGCCGGTGAGCCCATCGACAAGCTGCGCACCGCCCTCGAGGGGAGCGACGAGGCGGCCGTGCGCGAGATGCGCTTGTTCGCGTGCCAGGTGCGGGCAGCCGGGGTCGAGCTTCGCGCGCGGATCATCGACGCGCTCGGCAAGAGCGAGCGCGAGCGGCATCGGGCCGAGCAGGCAGCCGCGCGCATGGTCAGTGACTGCCAGCGCATCGGGCAGAAGCTGCGCGACGCCTTGGCTCAAGCCGCCGGGCGCGGCGACCTGCTCGAGACCGCTGCCAAGTGGGTGGACGAAGACGTCTCTCGACTGATCGAGACCTTGCTCGCCACCGTGTCACGACATCTCGACACCGCGGGCGCGCCGCGCTCGCTGATCGATCTGGTCGCCCAGGCGGCGATTGCCGAGGCGCACTATCGCGACGACATTGGCATCGGTCGTACCGGGCGGCTGGCGATGACGGGGCGCGAGATCGAGGCGCTCGAGTTCCGCCGCCACCTGCTCAAGCGCTTCACGTCGTCGGTGCTCTGGCTCAGCCCCGAGGTGCGCCCGGCCGCCACCTGGGTCCGCGAGATCTCGTACGCCGCAGCGGCATCCATCGCCATGGCCTTCGCCATCGGCGCGGCGATCTGGAACGGCTTCGCGGTCGGCTCCCAAGGGGTCATCACCTGGGTGCTGGTCGGCGTGGTGGCTTATGCGGTGAAGGACCGGATCAAGGCGTTGCTGCAGTCGAAGTTGTCGAGCGTGGTCGACCGCCATTTCCCCGACCGGCGCTGGCGAATCCGCGACCGGGAGCGCGCGGTGGTGCTGGGCGAGATGAACGAGCAGAGCGGCTTCGTGCCCATGGCCGACCTGCCCGCTCCGGTCTTGGCGGCACGGCGGCTGACGCGCGGCCACGAGCTCGAAGAGCAGGCCCGACCCGAGACCGTTCTGTTCCACAAGAAAGAGGTCCAGGTGCAGGCGCAGCGGGTGGCGCTGGCCGATCCGCGCTTCTCGGCCCTGACCGAGATTTTCCGCCTGGACGTGAGCCGGTGGCTGGCCCACACCGACGACCCCAAGCGCGACATCGTGTTCGCCGACCCGGTGGCGAACCAGATCGGCGCGGCAAAGGCGCCGCGGGTCTACAACCTGGCGGTGGTGTTTCGCTTGCGCCGCGCCGACGACCCCAATTCGTCATGGCACCGTCTGCGCGTGGTCGTGTCGCGCAAGGGCATCCGGCGCATCGAGCGGATCGTGTGACGGGTCAGTGCCCGCCGCCGCCCTTGGGCTTCGCGTTCCAGATCCGCAGCGTGAGCAGGAAGCCGATCACCGCGAAGGGCAACAAGAACCACGGCCAATAGGCCCAGCTCTTGGTGGTCAGAAAGCCCAGCGCCACGGACTGCAGCGCCGTGCCCAGGTAGACGAAGCCGTCGATCACGCCGACCGCCGTGGCCGCGCCCTTGCGCCCGCCGAAATCCATGGTCGCCGTCCCGCTGAGCAGCCCGTGGGTGCCGATCACGCACAGGCTGACGATGAACACGAGCAGGCCCAAGACATAGGGTGAGAGCGGCAGCACCGGTCGGGCTTTGAGGAAGCGCATGTCGCCCGCGCGCTGAGTGGGCTTCGGATCCGGCAGCGCGACGTCCGTTTGCTGGCCGGCACGTTCGATACGAGCCGCGATCACCGGCTCACGCTTCTCGGCAGGGGCGGCCGCCCGCGCCGAGACGCACATGCACTTCGCGGCGTCCCAGCCCGAGTCTTTGCAGTGCGCGGGCACGCACGCCACGGCGTTGCGCACCTCGGCCCAGCCGCTGACCTCGCGGTCGCCGCCGATGGCCACGATCGCGTCGCCGGGCACGAGCCCGCTCTTGGCGTCGGCCCAGGCCACGACGTTGGTCGGGCTCGCCAGCGAGAACCCCATTCCCAGCACGCACAGCGCCAAGAACCCGTACAGGAAGCCGGCAGCAGGGCCGCGGCGACTCTGGAAGAAGAGGTCGCTGACCCAACCCGCAAGGTTGCCGCCGATCACCCCGGCCACCATCAAGAGCCCGCCCCAGCCGCCTTGCATGAACGGCGCCAAGAGCGCCAGGGCCGCCCCCACCGCGTACGCGCCGCGCCGCCTGCCCGAGGCGTTCTTGGCCAGATAGGCCGAGATCACCGCCACGCCGAAGCAAGGCAGCGCCGGCCACAGCGGCCCCCAGGCGCCGTCGCGCATGGCCAAGAGCAGCGCCCCGCCGCGCAGCGCGTGCTCGGACTGCAGCGACCAGATCTCGTTCGCATAGATCGGGAACCAGTGCATCACGCCGTTGCGCAGAACCCCGGTGCAAAACTCGATCAGCGCCACGGTGATGATCACCGGATGGGTCAGGATGCGCTTGTAGAGCGTCAAGACCGGCGTGGGTGTGTCGCTGGTGTCGCCCGACGATGCATCGCCGGTGTCGAAGTCTTGGTGGCCAGCCAGGCTGGGCTTGTCGCGCAGCACCGACAGCTCGATCACGAAGAACAGACCGAGCAGGGCCGCCGGGATCACGAACACCACCCAGGCCACGTTGGGCCCCTGAGCGTCGGGCCAGATGCGCTGCGCCGCCTTGAGCAGCAGCTCGTTCACGGTGAACGCGAGGAAGATCCCGCTCGAGATCATCGTGCCGAAGATGCCCGAGAACCCCCCGCGCTCGGTCACGTGGAACCAGTGCGCGTTCACCTTCACGATCGAGACGGCGCCGAAGCTCTGGAAGTACATGTTCACGGCGTAGAGCACGCCGAACACCAGGCGCAGGGGCGCAGACGTGGCCTGGCCCGACGACACCACGTGGTAGAGGTACGCGCCCATGGCCAGATTGGCCACCAGCGCGCCGGCGGCGGCCGCCAACATCCCCTTCCTTCCGCCCAGCCGGTCGATCAGCGGCCCGTTGAGCAAGAACGCCACGGCGTACACCGCGGTGCCGGCGCCGAAGATGATCCCGAAGTCCTCTTTGGTCATCAGCTCGCCCAGCGAGTTCTTGGCGACCGTGAGGTTGTACCGGGCCATGTACAAGAGCGCGTAGGTCACGCCGAGCGGGAACCAGTTGAAGAAGCGCCGGCGCCGGAAGGCGTCGGTGTGCTTCAGAAACGGTGCGGCGGCCGTGGCCGAGGACCCGGACATGGGGATGCGCCGAGCTAACACGCTCCCGGGCCTCGGAGAAACCTCCTCGTGCAAAGGGCAGTTGACCGCCCTCCGGTCAGGCGGTATCCACCCTGGCCCCGCGGCGAGGTAGCCAAGTGGTTAGGCAACGGTTTGCAAAACCGTCACACGCCGGTTCGAATCCGGTCCTCGCCTCCGAGCTCCAAAAGAGGGTGGAGTAAGAAAATGAGCGACACGATCCTGCGCCGAGCATTCGTCGGGGGGCTCTTCGCGCTCGCCACCGCGTGCGGCGGCGGCGACGACGGCGGCGGCGGCGGCGGCAACGGCCCAAAGGTGGACGCTTGCGCAATCGTCAGCCAGAGCGACGCCGAGAAGCTGTTCGGCAAGCCGGCAGGGCAAGGCAAGGGCAGCGGTTCGGTCGACCCGGCGCTGCTCGGCGAGTGCGTCTGGGAGTGGCAAGACGCCGAGGCCAACAGCCACCTTCTGCAGTTCTTGGCGTGGCAGGGCGAGAGCTATTACCAGCCCAGCGCCAAGGCGACCCCGTTCGTGATCGGCGACAAGGGCGTGATCGAGGTGGGCGGCGGTTTGGTGGGCGTGGACATCCAGTGGCTGCAAGCAGGCCGGGTCTACGACCTCTCGTACTTCACCGTGGGCGACGTGCCCGACGCCACGACGCGCGTGGACGACGTCAAGGCACTGGCGCTGGCGGCTTCGGCCAAGCTGAAGTGACCGCTCACTTCTGCGACGAGCCGTCCAGATCTTCGGCCAGGTAGGACAAGATCACCTCGTCCAGGGACTTCTCGCCGATCAGCGAGTCGCCGAAGATGCTGCGGTTCTCTGCCGCGGGCGCATCCCCGAAGATCGAAGGCGGGCGCGAGATCGAGTACCTGCCCGGCGGTGCCTCGGCGCCCAGCGCCGAGCGCCGGCGCGTCAGGGGCGAGGGTTGACTGAGCGGCGTGCCGAGCGGAGTTGCCGAGCGCGGGACGGGGGCGCCGGCAACCTTCGCCGCCATGGCCTCGACCGCGGAACCGATCGAATGCGAGGCCGGCGGCGGCGTGGGCAGGCGCGGTGGCCCCGGCGCCACGGCGACCGGCTCGGCCGGGGCGAGCGGAGCCAGGGCGGGGCCGACCGGCGCACGCCACTCGGCGGGCATGGGTGTGGCGATGCGCGCGGCCAGCTCTTCCGGAGTGGGCGCGGGCTCGGGCGCGGGCTCGGCCGGCGGCTGGGCGGGCTCGACCGGCGCTGGCGCCGCGGCCGGTGGCGGCGGACCGAAGGCGGCTTCGATCGCGGCGTCGAGCTCACCCGCTCGCAACGCGACGAACATCCCCTTGTGCTGCTCCTTCATCATCCGCTTCACCGTGGCGGGCATGTCGGGTGTGCCGACGTGCTCCGAATAGTCGGTGCGGATGCTCTTCAAGATGCGGCCGCCGTCGCCAAACAGGTGGGTGATGATGTGCGGTCGCTTGATGCCGCTGTCTTCGGTCTGGATGTGAAACACGCGCCCGTGGTGCCGCACGTTGTTGTTGAACCCGAGCATGGGGGGCGGGGTCTTGGGCACGCGGAGCTCCGACCGAGTCAGCGACGAGGGTATCACGGCCTGCCGGTCGGCACACTCATTCGCCGAGGCGTGCTCGGAGCGGGGCTCAGACGCCTTCGTCCATGCGGCGCATGCCTTCGAGCAAGAGCGCTTCCGGGCTCTCGGCGATCATGCGCTGCGGCGCCTCGAAGCTGGGGTCGAAGCTGAAGTTCCCCTCGCGCAGGCGCAGCATCGCGTACACCGCATCGGCGCCGCGCATCCCGCCGAACAGCGCGTTATAGACGTTCCCGCTCACGAAGTGCAGCTCTCCGGCTTCGCTCGAGGTCCGAAGCTTCAGCGAGCCGGTCTTCCGCCCCTGCCAGAGCACCTGCACCAGCTCGGGCAGCCCCATCTCGGCGAGCGAGCCGGACACGCCGCCAGCGCTCGCCGTCGCCGACCGCTCGAGGATGGTCTTGATCTTCGCGACCAAGAGGTCTGGGCTCACGGGTTTGGTCAGATAGTCGCTGGCGCCCGCCTCGAACGCCTTCTGCGCGTCGGAGCCGGCGGTGCGTGCGGTGAGGAAGACCCAGGGCAGCTTCATGCCCCACTGGCGGCGGCGCGCCCAACCCAGCAGTGAAACGCCGTCCATCGGCAACAGATCCATCTCGGCGATCACGATCTGAATGTCGCCACGCTCGAGCAGCTCCATCGCCTGGTCGGTGTTGCGCGCGGGCCGAACGTCGAAGCCTTGCTCGAGCATGCGGAGCTCGAGCACGGTCGTCTCTTCCGGGTCGGGATCGACGATCATGGCCACGTGCCGCGTGGCGAGCAGCCGAGCGCGAAGGTCGTCCCCGGTGATGATCAGCCGGAAGAGGTCGACGATGTTCGGGTCGAACACCGTACCCCGGTAACGCGCCAGCACGTCGCAGGCGGCCGCGGGGTCGAGCAGCTGCCGGAAGGGGTTCTTCGGATTCTGGGTCAGGTCGGCGTAGGTGTCGGCCACGGCCAAGAGCCGGGCGAGCAGCGGGATTTCTTTGCCGTGCAGCGACCCGGGCAGTCCGTCGCCGTCGTAGCGCTCGTACATCGTCTCGACGGCAGTGGTCACTTCGCGCGGAAGCCGCACCGCCTCCATCAAGCTGGAAGGCGCGCGGAACAACTTCGCCGCCACGGCCCGGTGCTGATCGTATTGCGCCACGTTGAACGCGGTGAGGTGGTATTCGGTGAACTTGCCGAGATCGTGCAGGTACCCGACGATCACGGCGCTCACCCGTTCGGCCTCCGGCAGGCCGATGCGTTCGGTGATCTTTCGCATCAGCCGGGCCACATAGGCCGAATGACCGCGCATGTCGGCGCGGGTGCTCTCGAGCAGCGAGATGAGCACGTTCAGCGTCTCGAGGTACGACTGGGTGGACACCGACTCGGCGCTCACGCCGAAGGTGCCCCCGGTCAGGTCGTGCCCCGACAGAATGCGCTCGCGCCCCGGGCGTTCGGCCGACAGTGCGGCCGCCAGCGTCTCGGGATTGATCAGATTGCGCTCGTAGACGTCGAGCATGCTCGAGAACTGGGCCTGGGCCTGCCGGTCGAGGACCGCGAACGCGTGAATGTCACCGCCGTAGGCCTTGGCGATGGCGGCCTTGACCGCCCGAGGCCGGCCGACGAAGGCACGCACCGCCTTCACGCCCGAGGCGATCTGCGCCTCGTGCAGCGCCTCGGCGTTGTCCGGGTCGGCGGTGACCACCGAAAGGGTTCCCGACTGCGCGTCGTACAGCACCGGGAAGAGCTGGTGTTGCTCGGCCAGCCGCTTTGGCACCTTCTCGACGGCGAAGCGATCGACCTCTGCCTTCGACAGCTTCTCGGTCGACACGAACCGCGTCCGGTGGAGGCCGGCCAGGTACTTGAGGAGCGAGACCTCGTCGAGCGCGCGCAGCTCGAGCAGACACTCTTCGACCCGCTCGCCGGTGCGCTGGACGAACGAGATGGACGCCTCTTGCTGCTCGCGCGTGATGAGGCCGTCGGCCACCATCCGCTCGACGAGTCGCAGGCTTGCGGCGGGGTTCATGAAGCGCGCTGGGTGAAGGGAGGGACCCGAGGAGTATAGCGGACGGCGCCCGCCCCCGGGGCCCGGCGCGCGGCGGCCTCAGGGCGACAAAAGCCCGACGATCCTGCGGGGGTTCGCCTCGGGGGAACGCCCGGCCGAGCCCATGCTTGACTGACTAGGCGGCCGAAGCTAGAAGTGCCGCCCCTTTCTCGGCGGGCATCCGCTCGCCTTCACAGGAACTCTCGGTCATGCGCCAGACGAAGCGGACGTATTCGGCAAAACCTGCCGAAGCGCAAGCCACCCGCAAGTGGTGGGTCATCGATGCCAAAGGACAGCCCCTCGGACGCTTGGCGAGCCGAGTTGCGACGCTGCTCTCGGGCAAGCACAAGCCGACCTACACGCGGCACATCGACACGGGCGACTTCGTGATCGTGGTCAACGCGGGCGACGTGAAGCTCAGTGGCACGAAGGCGACCACCAAGCTCTACCACCGCTACAGCGGTCATCCGGGCGGGCTCCGCAGCCGCACGTTCGACATCGTGAAAGAAACCCACCCTGAGCTGCCGATCACCAAGGCGGTCAAGGGCATGCTTCCCAAGAACGTGCTCGGCCGCGAGATGCTGGCCAAGCTCAAGGTCTACGCGGGTGCCGAGCACCCCCACAAAGCGCAGCAGCCCGAGACGCTGGCCGTCTGACAGAGATTTCGAACATGGCCGAAACGACTTCCATCTACGCCACTGGCAAGCGCAAGACCGCGGTCGCGCGCGTTTGGGTCAAGCCCGGCACCGGGCAGATCAGCATCAACGGCGGCACCGGTGATCAATACTTCGAGCGCGAGACCAGCCGCATGATCATGCGGCAAAGCCTCGAGCTGCTCGAGCTGATCGACAAGTACGACGTCGATGCGACGGTGGCCGGTGGCGGCCACAGCGCCCAGGCCGAGGCCATGCGCCACGGCATCGCTCGGGCGCTCATCGCGGAAGATCCCGAGCGGCGGAAGTCGCTCAAGCGCGCCGGCTTTTTGACTCGCGACTCCCGCAAGAAGGAGCGCAAGAAGTACGGCCAGGCCGGCGCCCGCAAGCGCTTCCAGTACAGCAAGCGTTGACCGTTCGGGTCGGCATCGTCGGGGCCAGCGGCTACACCGGCGCCGAGCTCGTGCGGCTGGTGGTGGGCCACCCCGAGCTTCAGCTGGAGTACGTCGGGGCCAGAGAGAAGGCCGGGCAACGCCTGGGGGACGTGCTCCCCGCGACCGAGGGCATCGCGAGCTTGTGCGATCGGCGGCTCGAGGCTTTCGAGCCCCAGAGCGCCGGCGAGCTCGCGGCGCGGGTCGAGGTGGTGTTCACGGCGCTGCCCCACGCCGCCAGCGCGCGCGCCGGGCAGGCGCTGCTCGAGGCCGGGATCCGCGTGGTGGACCTGTCCGCGGACTTCCGGCTGACCAGCGCCGCCGTGTACGAGAAGTGGTACGGCGAGCACCCCGCGAAGGCGCTGCTGGGTCGAGCGGTGTATGGCCTTCCCGAGTTGCATCGCGCCGAGCTCCACGACGCGCGGTTGATCGCAGCCCCGGGCTGCTATCCGACCAGCAGCATCTTGCCGTTGGCGCCCTTGCTCTCTGCCGGGCTCGTCGAGCCGAGCGGGCTGGTCATCGACAGCAAGAGCGGGGTGAGTGGCGCCGGGCGCAGCGCCGCCCCGAACACCCACTTCCCCGAGACCTCCGAGGGCATGCGCGCCTACAAGGTCGCCGGCACGCACCGCCACCTGCCCGAGATCGAACAAGAGCTGTCGCGCGCGGCGAAGCTCCCCGTCACGGTGGTCTTCACGCCGCACCTCGCGCCATTCTCGCGCGGCATTCTGACCACGGCGTATGCCCGGGCCATGCGCGGCACAACGGCCGAGCAGTGCCGCGAGGCGGCCCGGGAGCAATACCGCGAAGGCCTGGTGACGGTGCTGGGCGAAGGGCGCGTTCCCGACACGCTCTGGGTGAGGGGCTCGGCGCGCGCTCACGTGGCCTACGCGCTCGACGAGCGCGCGGGCGTCGTGGTTGCGATGTGCGCCATCGACAACCTGGCCAAGGGGGCTTCGGCGCAGGCGATCCAGGCGCTCAACGTGTGCCTGGGCCATCCGGATGGGCTGGGGCTTCCGCAGGTGGGCGCGTTCCCGTGAGCGGCGTGCCGCCGCTGACCGGCACCGCCACGTCGTTCACGAACACGACCAGCGCAGAGCGATCGACCACGTCGCGGAAGCGCACCCGCCCTGCCACGTCGGCGCGCGCCTCGAAGGTCTGACCCCCCGCCCGCACCGCCACGCGCGGCTCGCGCAGCGGGCGGTCGCCGCACGGAACCAGCCGCGACCCCGGCTCGCTCTGCTCCACGTCCGGAAGGTCGCGCCGATCGTCGCCCTGCACCAGCAGGGGCACCACGCCAATGGCCGCGCCGCTGCCGATCAGCAGCCCGCCCAGCTCGTCCGAGCCGCTGCCGCCGACCAGGATCGAGCCGCCGACCACCGCTGCGACCGCGCCGACGAACCGCGCGGGCGCCGGCCGGCGCTCCAGCACCTCTACGCGCCGGACGCGGCGCAGCCGCCGCACCAGGCACAGCGACTCGCTTCGAGCACTGATCTCGAGCAGGTCGGCGCGAGGCAGGACCCGCGCGTAGATGCGTTCCGAGCCCGTGAGCGGCGGGCTGCGGAGCAGACGCAGCGTGCCGGGCGTGCTTTCCACGTGCCGCTCGTGGGCCATGCAGCCCCCGGTCGAGGTCACGAGGGCGGCCAGCGCGAGCCGGCGCAGCGTCACGGCGACCTCTCCACGACCAGCCGCTCTACGACCACCCCGTCGACCTGCACGTCCAGGTCCAGCTGGTCGTCGACCCAGAGGTCGTCGGGCACGCGCGCGCGACCGCGCCCAAGGCCATCCAGAGCCACCGCCAGCTGGCGTCCGGTTCGGGTCACCAACAGCGCCCGGCGGGCGGCTGCCACCGGCACGCGGCAGGGCGCCACCCGGGGCTCGGGGTCGGGCACCGTCTCGCTGGTCTCGACTTCGGTGTCGGACCAGCGGCTCGCGTCGACCCCGAGCGCGACCCCCGCGCCGAGCCCACCGGCCAGCGCCGCCACCCCGAACAGGTCCCGGGCGCCGACCTCGTCGTCGGTCGAGCTCTGCCGGAGGCCCGCGCCGACCGCCAGCCCCAGTGCCAAGAGCGAGGCCTCGGCTGCCAGCGTGGCCGCGCGGGGCGTGCGCCGCACCCGCTCGCGGACGGTGACGCGCTCGGCGAACTGCACCAGGCAGCGCGGCTCGGTGCGCACCGTGAGCTCGAGCACCGAGCCCGAGAGCTTGGCGCTCACCCGTGCTCGCGCCCGATCGGGAAGCGAAGTCTCCGAGAGCCTCAGGCTGTCCTCGTCGACCACCCGGCGGACGCGCGTCTCGTCGACGTGCGCGCACGCCGCCGCGCACGCGACGACGATTGGCGCCACGAGGCCCAGCCAACGCACCACGTGGCCGAGGCTAACACGTCACGGGCAGCGGGCGCCGCCCTGATGAATCGTGATCTTCGCCAGGCTGAGCTTCGCGTCGAGGGCCACGTAGTGCGTCTTCAGCGCGACGAACCAGTCCACGTGCTTGCCGATGATCGCGCCGCCGGTGTCGTCGGCGCTGAAACAGCCGTCGTGGACGAAGCCGCCCCAAGGTGAGTCACCCGGGACGGCCACGCCGTCGAGCTCGGGCACGTAGACCTTGCTGCCATAGGGGATCACCGCTTTGTCCACCGCAAACGATCGGAGCGGGACCAGCGCCTTGTTCTGGACGCCGTAGCCCCAGGGGTGCTGCGTGTCGGCCACCAGGTAGCACGGCGAAGTGGGGCAGCTGCAGCTGCCCGAATAGTTCAGCAGGCGCCCATCGGCGAGCCGGCCGGTGCCCTCGACCTTCAGCGCCGCGGCGAACTTGGCAGCCACCGTCGCCAGCAGCTTGCAGCTCTTGTCGTACAGGTTCGTGTCCTTGGCGCCGGTGAACTCTGCTTCGGTGGTGACCCAGTAGTACGTGAGCTGGAACGAGCCGAGCGACGGCCCGGGCGACGGCTTGGACGCGTCGGCACCTGCATCGCTGGGGCCGCCGCCGCTGCCCGCGCCTCCGCCGGTGGCGCCCCCGCCGGCTCCGGCGCCGCCACTGCCCCCGCCACTGCCGCTCGCGCCTCCTGAAGCCGTGCCGGCGGCGCCCGCGCTCCCACCGGACGCGCTGCCTGCTGCGCCGCCGCTCGTGGCGCCACCGGTGGCCGTGCTCCCTCCGCCGCCCGACGCCGAGGTGTCCTCGGAGCCACACGCCACGAGCATCAGCATTGCGATCACACCGCATCGAAGAGCGCCGGCCATCGGCCCAGGGTACCTCACTTCGAAGTTGATTGACGCGCTGACGGCAAGCGCGCTCTGCTGCCCGCTGCCTGCATGCCGAGATCCCGAGTGCTCGCTGGCCTGTTCGCGACCCTCGTTTCGGCGAGCGCGCAGGGCCAAGCACCGGCACCGCCGCCCCCACCGCCACCCCCGCCCGCGGCACCCCCGGGGCAGCCGCCCCCGCCCCCCAGCCCTGCGGCGCCGCCCGCTGCGCCGGCGCCGCCTCCCCAGTACTACGTGCCCGCGCTGCCCCCCCCGGTGCCACCCGCCGACACGCCGAGCCGCGGCGCACACGAGCACGACGGTTTCTTCCTGCGCATGGGCCTGGGGTTTGCCTCGATGGTGACCAAGACCGAGTCGACGCTGGGGCAGAGCACCGCAGGCGGCGATCTGACCGGAGGCGGCGGCACCCTCGAGCTCTTGCTGGGCGGCACGCCCGCTCGCGGGTTCGTGCTCGGCGGCGGGCTGATCGGCCACACCTTCCGCGAGCCGAGCTACGAATCCGGCGGCAGCACCACGCGCCTCACCGACACCGAGCTGGGTCTGACCTACCTGGCGCTCTTCGGGCAGCTGTACTTCGACGCTGAAGGTGGCGCCTACGTCCAGGCGCTGGTGGCGGCCGCCGAGGAGACTTACCGCTACCCCGTGGCGGGCGAAAAGCGCGAGTCCGAGCTCTCGGGCTTCGGCATCGGGCTCGGCGTCGGCTACGATTTCTGGATCGGCGAACAGTGGAGCCTCGGGCCCGCGGCCCGATTGAGCTGGGCAGCGGTGAAACACGAGGCCGACGGCGTGGCCACGCGGCACAAAACCACTGCGTTTTCACTGTCGCTCACCGCGACGCTCCACTGAAATTCGGCGATTGAAACCGCCGCGTCGCCGATTGAAGATGCTGGGCTCTCCATGACGCGCCGATTCGAGCTGCGCAGCGAGTTCTCTCCCAAAGGGGACCAGCCCGCTGCGATCTCCACCCTGACGCACGGGCTCGACGCGGGCGACCGCTACCAGACCCTGCTGGGGATCACCGGCAGCGGCAAGACCTTCACCGTCGCGAACGTCATTCAGCATCTCCAGCGGCCGACGCTGATCATGGCGCCGAACAAGACGTTGGCCGCCCAGCTGTACGGCGAGATGCGCGACCTCTTTCCGAACAACGCGGTCCACTACTTCGTCAGCTACTACGACTACTATCAGCCGGAAGCGTACATCCCCACCACCGACACGTTCATCGAAAAAGACGCGATCATCAACGACCAGATCGATCGCATGCGACACGCTGCCACGCACGCGCTGCTCTCGCGGCCCGACGTGATCATCGTCGCATCCGTCAGCTGCATCTACGGCATCGGCTCTGCCGAATCGTACGAGGGGCTGCTGATCGAGATCGTCAAGGGCGAAGAGCTGCTTCGGGATCACCTGCTGCGGCGCCTGGTCGACATCCAGTACGAGCGCAACGACGTCGACTTTCACCGCGGCACGTTCCGGGTGCGGGGCGACGTGGTCGAGATCTTCCCAGCTTACGAGGAAAAGGTCGCGATCCGGGTCGAGTTCTTCGGTGACGAGGTGGACGGCATCTCCGAGGTCGATCCGGTGCGCGGGCGCGTGCTGGCCGAGCTCGACCGCTACTCCGTGTTCCCCGGCTCGCACTACGTCACGCCGCGGCAGCAGCTGCAACGCGCGATCGAAGCGATCCGCATCGAGCTGCGCGAGCGGCTCGACTACTACGACAAACAGGGCCGGTTCCTGGAGAAGCAGCGCGTCGAGCAGCGCACCATGTACGACCTGGAGATGCTCGAGCAGATGGGCTTCGTGCAGGGCATCGAGAACTACTCGCGTCACCTCTCGAACCGCGCACCGGGCGAGCCGCCTCCCACGCTGATCGACTACTTCCCGGAAGACTTCCTGCTGATCTTGGACGAGTCGCACCAGACCGTGCCGCAGATCGGCGCGATGTATCGCGGCGATCGCTCGCGCAAAGAGACGCTGGTCGAGTACGGCTTCCGCTTGCCCAGCGCCCTGGACAACCGCCCGCTGAAGTTCGACGAGTTCGAGAAGTACATGCGCCGGGTGATCTTCGTCTCTGCCACACCCGGCGACTTCGAGATCGAGAAGAGCGGGTCGCACCTGGTCGAACAGCTGATCCGCCCCACCGGGCTCCTCGACCCCGAGATCTCGATCCGCCCCGTCTCGGGTCAGGTGGACGACCTCTTGGGCGAGATCAAGCTGCGCGTCGAGCGCGACGAGCGCGTGCTGGTGACCACGCTCACCAAGCGCATGGCCGAAGACCTGACCGAGTATTACGCCGAGCTCGGCATCCGGGTGCGCTACCTACACTCGGACGTCGACACCCTCGAGCGCATGGACATCTTGCGCGATCTGCGGGCCGGCGAGTTCGACGTGCTGGTGGGCATCAATCTCTTGCGCGAGGGGCTCGACCTGCCCGAAGTGAGCCTGGTCGCCATTCTCGACGCGGACAAAGAGGGCTTTCTTCGCAGCCCGCGCTCGCTGATCCAGACCATTGGTCGAGCCGCGCGCAACGCGGGCGGGCAGGTGCTGATGTACGCCGATCGCGTCACCGACGCGATGCGCTTCGCGATGGACGAGACGGCGCGCCGCCGCGGCATCCAGGCGAAGTACAACCAAGAGCACGGGATCACCCCCGAGACCATTCGGCGCGCCATCCTCGACTTCAACCCCGCCAGCGGCACCACCGACTACTACGCCGTGCCGCGCACCCCGAGCGCCTCGGGTGCGGGGCGGGTCCGACCCGCCCGCCCGAAGGACGAGCTCGAGGAGCTGGCCGAGCGCATCGAGGCAATGCGTCAGCAGATGTTCGCCGCCGCCGAGAACCTGGAGTTCGAAACCGCAGCGCGCCTGCGCGACGACCTGCACCGTCTGCAGGCCGGGCTGCCGGTCGAGGTGCGCGAGTCGCTCACGCCCCCGCCGCCCCGCGCAGGAACCAAGTCCGTGCCGCCCGGACGCGGTCGCAAGTCGACCCGCCCCAGCGCGCCGCCTGGCCGGCGGCGGCGCTGACCCGAGCCGGCTTCAGGGCGCCTGGCAGAAGGTGTTGATCTGGTTCACCAGGTCGTCCTCCTGCTTCACGATCTTGTCGAACTCTTTCTGCGCCGTCTCGGCCTGCTCGGGGTTCTTGGTCTCGATCGCGGTGGCAACCTGCCGCGCCGTCGAGGCGGCCTTGGTGCACATTTCCTTGTAGTTCGCGGCGTGAGACTTGAGCTCGGGTGTGGTGACCTCGAGCGCCGTCACGTCTTTCGCCAGCTGGTCGTACAGATCCCCCAGCTTCTTCATCGACGCGATCACCTGGGCGTCATCGCTGCCTTTGGAGCCCGAGTGCTGCTCGATCTCTTTGATCGCGGTGTTCACCTTGTCGATGAAGGCGTTGCACTCCTTCGTCTTCTTGAACTTGCCGCAACCTGGCAACACGAGCGCGGCCGAAACGGCAAACGCGAACGCGGACGCGAGGACGAAACGCTGGCGCATGGGCTCTCCTTCCACGCCCCCGTCATACCTTGGCGGTGGTTGCCCGGGCTAGGGTCGTTTTTCGCGACCTGGGGTTTTTCCGAGCCGAACGCCCCTTAGACCCGCTCGCTCGACCCGCGCGCCTGCAGCCGTTCGACCACTTTTCGCACGTCTTGCGCCTGCTCGCGCGGCAGCACCAACAGCGCGTCGTCGGTCTCGATCACGCACAAGCCTTCCACACCGACCAGCGCGATCACCCGCGACCGGCCGTCGCTGCGCAGATCGCGCACCAGGTTGCCGCGGGCCTCGACCAGCACCGCGTCGGGCGGGGCGGCGTTGTCCTGCTCGTCCTTCTCGGCAAGCTCCCAGGCCGTTTGCCAGCTCCCGAGATCGCTCCACCCGAAGCTTGCCACCACCACCGCCAGCTCGTCCGCCTTCTCCATCACCGCGTAGTCGATGCTGACCGACGGGAACGCCTCGAAGGCCCTGGCCGTGGCCTCGGTGCGCTCGCGCTCGGGCAGCCGGGCGATGCCGTCCAGCGCGGCGGCAACCTCGGGCAGGTGCCGGCGGACGGCGCTTTCCATGACGTCTGCGCGGAAGAAGAACATCCCGCTGTTCCAGAAGTGGCGACCGCTCGCCAGGTATTGCTCCGCCCGCGCCCGGTCCGGCTTCTCGACGAAGCGCGCGACGCGGCGCACCTCCGGACCGAGCTCGGCGCCGGCTTCGATGTAGCCGTAGCCGGTTTCGGCTCGGGTGGGCTCGAGGCCGATGGTGGTGATCACTCCGCCGCGGGCCGTGTCCACCGCGGCGCTGAGCGCCCGGCGGAACGCCTCGGGATCCGCCACGTGCTGATCGCTGGGGAGCACCATGACCACCGCCTGGGGGTCGCGCGCCAGCACCGCCCACGTTGCCCAGGCGATGCACGGGGCGGTGTTCTTTGCCACGGGCTCACCCAAGAACGAGCTTCGGGGAAGCCAGTCGAGCGCGCGCTCGGTCGCGTCGAGCAAGTGCACACCGGTGGCAATCAACGTGCGCTCGGGCGGACACAGCGCCTCGATCCGGCGAACCGTGGCCGCGATCAGGCACTCGGGCTCGGGACCAATGGCGAGCAACTGCTTGGGCATCGACTTGCGCGACGCCGGCCAGAAGCGCGTTCCACTGCCGCCGGCCAGCACCACGCAATACAAGTGGGGAATCATGGCCGCGCTGAACTATCACGGTTTGGCAGCGTCGCCGATCCAACCACGGGCGCTGCGGGCGGCGGCGGCGGCGCCGGGGGGCGGACCCACAGCAGGCTGACCAGGCCGAGGGGGGCGACCCACGCGGCAAACCAGGCGAAGTGCCCCCGCATCACGATGCGGCGCAACGCCATCAGCGCGACCACGCCGACCGCGAGCGCCACCGAGGCCCCGACCACCGCCGGCAAGAGCGCGTCGGCCCCCTTTCCGAGGTGGCGTGCCTCGAGCACGATGGCCCCCGTCACCGCTGGAAGTGACATCAGCATCGACAGCTCGAACGCCCGATCAGGCCGCACCTTCAACCACAGCGCGGCGGCGATGGTCGAGCCGCTGCGCGAGAGGCCGGGGAGAACCGCGAGCCCCTGACACAGGCCGATCACCAGAGCACCGAGCAGGGTCGGGACCTCGCGCTCGCCGGCGCGCACGAAGCGCGTGGACAGCACCACCGCTGCGGTGCCGAGGAAGCCCAGGCCAATCACCGCGGGCGAGTGCGTCCAGCGCTCGACCGCGTCGCGCAGGGCAAGCCCGATGATCGCCGTGGGAAGGGATGCGACGATCACCACCAATGCGTCGCGCCCGCCCGAGCTGGCCGCGAAGCGCGACGGCCGGATCAGCGCCGACGTTCCGTCGACCACCGCGGGCATCACCCGGCGGCGCAGCACGATCAACGTCGCGAGCAGCGTGCCGGCGTGCAGCATCACGTTCAACGTCAGCCCGGCTTGGTCGATGGACAGCACGAGCTCGGCCAGCGCCAGGTGTCCGTCGCTGGAAATGGGGAGAAACTCGGTGATGCCTTGGATCACACCGAGCACGATCGAGCTGGACACAGGTGCGTCCATGGGCGGTCTTCTACACCCGTTTTCGCATGCTGCGCACCGCCAATTCGTCACGGCTTGGGCCACGTGGAAACCGCCGCGGTCTGCGCTATGGTGGGCGCCTTCGAATTCCGGGTGCTGAGATGAATACGACCACGCGCAAGGCTCCTCGTTTCTGGTTCACCGCGCTCTCGATCAGCGCGCTCTCGCTGGCCTCTGCCGCAGGCTGCGGCGACTCGGGGGGCGGCGGCGGCGGCAGCGGCGGCGGCAACGTGGGCGGCAGCGGCAACGTGGGCGGCAGCGGTGGAGCGCTGGGCGGCGCCGGCGGCGTGGCGGGCAGCG
>JAKLKA010000251.1 GCA_023150915.1 Polyangiaceae bacterium | reverse complement strand
CGCCTCACGCCGCTGCTCCGCCGTGTACCGGCGCGCTTCTCTCACACCCATGTCGTGACCTCCCGGCAGGTCACGCCACCCGGACACAACGTCCGGCGTCAGGCCGCCTGCTTCGGATGGTCAGGGTGTGATAACGGCACCTACCCGCCCGGGGACGCCCGTTGTGCCGGTGTGATTGATGGCACCGTATGCGGCGACGGCGATCCGACCAATGGGACCGAGTATTGCCTGGCGGGGCGCTGCTTCCACGAAGATCCTCACTGCCGTTGCCCTGACGATGACAGGCCGCCGTCGGATCCGGAGCGACCCTGGGACGAGTTGCCGGAGGAGCTCGTTCCGCCCGTCTGGCAGGGCGACGAGCCCGCCGATCCTGGGTTGGACTGGGCGCTGCGCGACATCGATCTGTCCGCCGCCTGGGCGCACACCCGCGGTGAGTCGTGGCTGCGCGTCGCCATTGTGGACACCGGCTGCCGCGCGGACCATCCAGACCTCGCGGGGGCGGTCGTGGGGTGGCACGACGAGGTCGCCGGCGACAACGATCCGACGGATCCCCTGGAGCATGGGACCGCCTTGGCCGCCCGCGTGGCGGCCCGGGTCGACGATGCCGGACTGGTCGGCGTCGCGCCCGAGGTCTCGCTCGTCTGCATCCGCGTCGTCGAAGCCGACGGGCGGGCGCTCTACGAGGTGCTGGCCGGGGGCATCGACCGGGGGGGCGCGGCCGGAGCCTCCGTGGTCCTGGTGGGCCTGGCGGGCACCGGCGAGGGCGCCGACGGGGTTGAATGCATGGCTATTCGGGTGTGCCAACAGTTCGCCAAGCGATTGGCGGTGACGAACCAGTCCGGCGTTCTTGTTGGGGGCATGGGGGCGAAGCCCCCGGGGGAAGTGGAGCGCGAGGCGAGAACCGTACGTTTCGCCTCGCATATTGGGGTCCGGGGGGCACACGCTCGTGCCCCCCGGGGGTGGGTCGAAGTGCAAGCGGCTGCCGTGCGCGACCCACGACCTACGAGGCGTCAACCGCTTGACGATTGCCTGGGTAAATTGGGGCAACCGGATAGCCATGGTTGAAACCGTCATCGTTTACGAAGCATTCGGGCCCCACACGAGGCGGCCGGGGGGACCGAATTGCCCGAAAGTGGGCGGGCCAGGAACGGCGGTGGCGGTACCGAGCTGCAGCTCCGCCGACCGGGTAAGGCCGGCCCGGCCCCGCGAGTCGACTGAACGAGACGCAGGCAGGCGAGACGACGCGGGCTGTCGAGCTGTCGGTCGAGTGCTCGACGCCCCGTCAGGGCTGCACCATCAAGGCGCACGCCTGGATGTGCCCGTCATCACCGTCGTGCCGCAAACCGAACGAGATCAGGTTTCCGTCCAGAATGACGAACATCAACCGATCAATCGGCAGTGCATACGGAAACGCCGCAGCGGCATCCTGCAGGTAGATGTGCTGCGGCGAACCGCCGGGGGCCTCACACGCGCCGTCGCCGACGCCGTCCCAGCCGAACGTGTGTTCTCCCTGAGCGGTCTCGACGGTCACTTCGATCGGGGCGTCCGTCACAGTGACTGTATACACGGTCTCATCCGCGAAGAAGGTTTCCAGACCGCAGAGCGTGTCTCGCTTGACCGCGTAGTCGCCGACGAGGCCCGGAAGCAGCGTCGCCACATCGATTTCGACGCCGTCGCGGATCGTGCAGACGACGGGTGACGGCGCCCCGCCCCCTCCGCCGGCCGCATTGCCGCCCGCGGCCTCGCCACCGGCGGCCTCGCCACCGGCGGGCAGGCCTCCGGTCGGGACGCCCCCGGTTGCGCCTGCAATACCGCCCGCGTCCACCGCAGTCTCCTCGTCCGCGCTGCAAGATGCCAGCGCGACCGCAATGAACGCTACGGCCCGACACACTCCGCAAGTCACCAGCTTCGTCATCGCCTTCCTCCGTTTGGAATCAGCCCGGCGGTCATCGGCATCTGCTCGGACGCTTCGAGCCACCGAGGACATCGAGACATTCTCCCCGCGGTCAGAGACAGGGCGCCCCATCACACAGGCAGGTAAACTGCCCGCAGGTCACGTCACACTCCTCCGCCTGCGCACAGGCGATCATGCAACTCTGTGAACACTCGATGCCACAGCGACTTCCCGCATCGCAGGTCGTCCGGCACGCGCCGCCGCCGCCACACTCGAACTCGCAGTCGGCGTCGTCGGCACACGACTGTGCGCACGCCGCCTGGGGACCAGAGCAGACGGCCTCGCAGCTCGAGCCCTCCAGGCAGGTTTGATCGCACCCGCCGCCATCGCACGTCATCCGACACTGCGCTCCGGCTCGGCATTCCTGATCGCAGGCGCCACCACCGCAGGACATTTCACAGGTCTCGCCGGCCTCGCAGATCTGCGGGCATGAACCCTGCGGACACTCCATCCCCGAACCGCCACCACCCTCACCGCCGGCGCCGCCCGAGCCACCGACCGGGTCTCCGCCGACGGGTGCGCCGCCGGCGCCGCCCGAGCCACCGACCGGGTCTCCGCCGACGGGTGCGCCGCCGGTGCCGCCCGAGCCACCGACCGGGTCTCCGCCGACGGGTGCGCCGCCGGTGCCGCCCGAGCCACCGGCAGGGACGCCTCCGGTGCTCCCACCCGTACCGCCATCGAGCGAAGCTTCGTCTTCGGATGCCTTACAACCGACGAGAAGAACGAGCGCGGCCAGCTTGATTCCACAGCGATATCGAGTCATTCAGTCTCCTCTCCGTTGGGAATCTCACCGTTCCCAGAGACGATCTATACAAATGCACCTAACATCTGTCCCGCGGTTGTCACAATGACCTGCACTTGACCTCGATCAAGGCGCCACCGCGCTCTGAACAACGCGAAAGGCTGGCTGACCCCCGCCGCCGCTGTGCTGTTGCGTTGCGCTCCCGTCCAACGCAGACGTTGCGCCCGACGCGGCAGCGCTTCCCCCGCCCGCCTGATTGCCGTTCCGTTCCGAGCGCGCCTCTGGGAGAGTGCCCCAAATTTTCGCTCGGCGTCAGCCGGCCGCCGCCGCCCAGCGCCGCGAGTCGCAGCGCCGCCCAGGACCCGGGAGGCGATGCGGACTCGGGCGCCGTGCTGGCTGCCGGGGCGCGGGGGGCCGCGCGTCTTGGGGCCAGGGCCAGAAGTCTGCGGGTCGCCTGAGCGCGTCACCATTGATGGCCACCCGGTCACGGGCTGAGCCCCATCCGGACAGCGGCCAACCTGGCGGCCCACTTGGACAGGTTGTGGCCGATGCATGCCAGTGTGAGGACGACCGCACACCGAGCGAGGCCATGCACGTGGAGCCGCGCGAGTCCATGTTGCTTGAGGTGGGCATTGACCAGCTCGACCGTCGTGCCGCGCAGCCGCATCAGCTCGGCGCCATGCTCCGCCATCCGCTGTTCGAGGGCCCTGATCAGGGCGACAACGTCGTCGGCCTGCTGCGGCTCGACGAGCTCGGCGTCGCAGCAGGAGGTCACAGGTGGCTCGGCGAGCACGGCGGGTGTCTCCGACTCTTCGCTTCGACGTGGGATCTTCACGCGCCGCCCCTTGCCTTGGGTGCAGCGCTCCTTGAGCGGGCATCCCGTGCAGTCGGAGCGGCCGAAGAGCACGTACGTCCCGCCACGGCCGGAATCGGTCGGGTACTCGCCCATGAAGCGCAGTTCCTCTCCCGCTGGGCATAGCAGCACGTTCTTCTCGGGGTCGCGTACGAAGTCCACCCGCGTGTGTGTGTCGCTGCCACGGGCCCGCGGTGTCGGCGCACGTTCCACCCCAACGGATGGTGACGAGGCGGGGGGCCTTTCTGGCGCTCTCTGCCTGGGGGCGAACAACTCCACCCCACACTCGTGGGCCAGAACGATGTTCGCTTCGGTGCTGTAGTGACCGTCACCGATCCAGCGGCCAGGTTGGCCGAGGTTGGAGCGCACGAACTCCACCGCGGGGCGGAAGTGGTGGTAGTCGGTGGTGTCCTTGGTCAGGAACTGGCTCACGATGATCCCGCCTGCCGTCACCCCGAGATCGGCGTTGAAGCAGGGTTCCCATCGCTTTCGGGAGGTGGCGCGCATCCAGTTGGCCTCGGGCTCGGTGAGAGGGTCGGCTGAATTATCAACCCGTAACCATTGACGTTATTTCTGAGGCATGATCGAATAGAAGGATGACTACCCCCGCCGCAGAGCCCTTGCAGTTGAGTGAACCGACCGTGCCGCCCAAGGCCCCGCGGGTTTT
>JAKLKA010000250.1 GCA_023150915.1 Polyangiaceae bacterium | reverse complement strand
AGCTCGCGATCGCGCTCTCGGTGTTGCTGCTGCCGACCTCCGCGCTCGCCCTCACGCGCGCGAGCGTGGTCGAGAACGCGTCGGCGCTCGCCGCGCGGAACGCGAAAACACGCGTCCGGGGTTTCGAGCTCGGGCCAGCGAAAATCGCGTCCGGCTTCGAGCTCTCATCCGCGCGGAACGCGTCGGGAAAGTCTGCACGCGGGCGTGGAGAAGGCGTCCGGGTCCACCATAGCAATAGGCAGTGGTCGCCGGAGTTGGGAGCGTTCCTTAGCCGGGTTGAATTCGGGTACGTCACGACCGAGGGAACGCTCTGGAGCTGGCCGAACCAGAATCCGATCGCGATTCGAGATCCCTTCGGCACGGGCGAGTCCCGCGCCGACACCGTCTTCAACTGGCTCAGCGGCGGCAACTTCGGCTTTGGCTTCGCGGTGTACGCGCGCGGGATGGAGCAGCGCAGGCAAGGGCTGCTCAACCTCTCCGCGACCGGCGGCGATTCACTGAAGGATGTCGAGTGCGGCACGGCGAGGATGGCTGCCGGGCTCGACGCACTGACGACTGAAGCAGCGATAGCGATCGGAGGAGCTGGGGCGGCGAGCTCAGGGCTGAAGGCCCTGGTCACTCGGTCACTCGAGCGCCCCTTTCTCCTCGCATGGTCACCGTGTCGCGATGGGGTCGTCCTGGACTCCAGTCTGGCGATTGGGTGATGAAAGGTCCCGCTACCCCGTGGAACTATTTCTGGTTGGACAAGTGGGACCCGGGGCCCTGGAATCAGTTCGCAAGTTTCGCTTCGCGCGCCGAATACTCCGTGCCCTCGAACACGTTGTACTGGCCGTCAGGGATGGAGTTCTTCAAGGGATTCCTGGGGCAACGGATATACTGGCCGTAGGTCATCGCACTCCATGCTCATGCTGCGTTGGGTCGCCGCCACCTTGCTTCTGACGGTCTTCGCCATCGTCGCGCTTGGCAACGCTTGGGCTGCGCTGCGCTTCTACGCTCGCGGCCGCAGCGGATCCCAAGTGCCATTTCTGGGTGGAATCGTGGGGTTGGTCGGTGTGCTCACGCTACCGATCGGCCATGTGTCCTGGGTGTCGTGGATACCGCTTGTTGCCGACATCGGATGTTTGCCGCTCGCGGTGCGTTGGCTCTTCGCGCGCATGCGCAAGAAAGGGTGAAGAGCACGATGACGCACCCTGCCAAACCCCTCGTTGGCCCGCGGCGGGCGTCTCCTCGCCGTCTAGGCCCAACGCAGAATTGGGCAGGCGCGAGTGATGCACCGTCACCCGAGCGCCTCCCCCAACCGCGCCCCTCCGGCTCCCGCCGCACGAGTTCCGCCTCGAGCCTGAGCACGCGCCACCCGAGGCGAACAAGCTTCCTGTCCCGCCGCGCGTCGGCGGCACGCCGGCGCGCATGCCACGGGCCGTCCACCTCGATGAGCAACTTCGCCGCGGGCACCGCGAAGTCAGCGACGAATCCGCCGACGACGAGCTGCCTGCGGACCGCAAGGCCGAGCTCCGCGAGCAAGCGGCCGAGCGCCTGCTCGCTCCAGGTGGGCGCCGAGCGCAAGCCATGAGCCCGGGCTTCGAGGAGTTGGCGGCGTTTCTGGTTTCGATGCATGAGGTCCTCCTGTCCTGGCAGCGCGTCCGGGCTTTGCCCGATCACGGCGCAGGGGGCGTGACAGGCGCCGAGGACGCTTCGACTACGTCGAGCGCTCCGAGCCCAATCGGTCGAGGCTCGAGACCAGAGCGCCTGGCGCGCCCCGTGCGCCATCAGGGCGGAGCCCGGACGCGCTGCCGGGCAGGACCGCGCGGGCATCGAAACCAACGCCGCCTGCACTCGCCTGTGCGATCATGCGCGCATGGGCGGGGCCGTACGGCCTACAGCCTGGGTGGGACGACCCCATGAGAGTTGAACTGATTCGTCGAGCAGAGCACGACTGGTACAGCCAACACGCTTGCTGGGGGAACTGCGACAGCGCCAAAACAGCCTGCGGAGAATAGTCCCGATGCTCGGAGTACTCCTAGCGCTGCTTGCTCCAACCGTTGCGTGTGTCTTCCTTCCGCGCGTGACCTGGCTGCGCGGGCTGACGGTTGGGTGGACGCTTCTGGTTACATTCTGGCTTCTCCATGCGCTCGGTCACATTGGCAGGAACGTCGCACGTCCGGATCCCGCGACAATGAACAGTGTCGTGACATACCGAGCCGCGTGGACCGCCGCTATTGACTCCTCGAACGCGTTCACGAAACCGTACGTCGTAACACTCTGCGTCGCCGCGCTTTGCTTGGGGGCAATTGCGCTTCGTCGGGGCTGCCCGTCGAGCCCCGCGAAGAGTCCCGCAAGGCGCACCCGATGACTGACACGACGGCATGCACCGGCATCCCGACGAAGCGTGGCTGGACCACGTGCCGGTCCAGCGACCTTTCCACCGAAGAAATGACGCCTCTTTCAAGCCTCCATCCGACGATCCCGGCCTCCGGGAGGCGCTGGTCTGCCGGTCTCGGACACGTCGGCTTGCCGCGCGGCTGCGCCCGCGCTGATGCTCGCGTCATGGGCAGCGTGACGAAGATGGAGCCCACGCCCGCCTCCCCTTCGCGCCAACACTCACGCCGCTTCGCGCAGGCTGACCACCGGCAACTCGCGAAACCCGCCGACGTTGTCGACGACCAACTCGAGCGGGCTGCGGGCGCTCCGCGGGCGGCCCGCTCGCGATCGGATACCGCGCCCTCGGCTCGACGCGCTCTCGCTCGCGCGGCGGCGGCGAGCCGGTCAGCATCTCCCGGGGCGGCGACCGTCCAGCGATGCGTGGGGTCGGTGCTCGTTGTGCCAGCGTTGGTAGGCCGCCAGGGCCTCGAGCATCCGAGTTTCGGTCGACGGCACGGGCGCGTCGCACCGCTCCGCTCACCCCGCCTCCGCCAGCGCGTCCCGCACCCGCGCCAGCGCTTCCTCGGGCGCACCGAGCACGAGCTCCGCATCCAGCCGAAGCACCCGCCACCCGAGCCGCGCGAGCCGGCGGTCCTTACGCGCATCCCGCGCCCGCTGCCGCGCGTGACAAGGCCCGTCAACTTCGATCACCAAGCGCGCCGCGGGCACCGCAAAGTCAGCGACGAAACCGCCGAGCACGACCTGCCGCTTGACGGACGCGCCGAGCTTCCCGCCCGAGAGCAGGCGCCACAGCGCGGCCTCGCTGCGCGTGGGCGCCTTGCGCATGAGCCAGGCACGAGCTTCGAGGACTTGTTGGCGGCGGAGTGGATTCACGGATACCTCCCGGCCCGGCAGTGGGGCCGGGCTCTGACCCACCACTGCGCAGGAGCCGTGACACGCGCGAGCCGAGCGCCTCGTCGTGCCCGCGCTCCGCCGAGTCATCGCTCACCGCTCTCGTCACCAGGCGCGTGGCGCGGCTCGTGCGCGTCCGGGGCCGTCACGGGGCTTGCAGCGCCGAGCTCGTCGATGCGGCTCGCTGGCAAGCCCCGTGCCGGCGGTCCCCTCGCTCGCTAAACATAATCCAGTGGGATTATGTTTCCGCGCGGGCGGCGGGCTCCGCTCCGGCGATGGGCGGCCTTGCGCGTGAACCGCTGGGCGGCAGTCGGGGCCCGACGGTGGTAGAGTCTGCCTCATGAACGCGCTCAAAGCGCTGGTCAAAAACGGTCGCATCGTCGTCGACGAGCCCACGGATTTGCCCGAGGGCACGGAGTTGCAGCTCGTCGTGCTTCAGGACGTCGACAACGACGTGGACGAAGACGAGCGTGAGGCGTTTCTCGCAGCGCTCGACGAAGGCATCGACGACGCCGACGCGGGGCGAGTCGTCGATGCGTCGGTCGTGCTCGAGCGGCTCCGCTCCCTCGAGCGCTCGACGGCATGAAAGTCGTCTTCTCGGAGCGAGCTGGTCGCGATGTCGATCGCATCGACGCGTGGTGGAGGCACAACCGCCCCGCTGCACCCGACCTCTTCGCGCACGAGATCACCGACGCCGTGAGCCGGCTTGAAACTCCTGGTGCAATCCTCGGGATCGAGAAGCGCAGTCGCCGAGGGACAGTGTTGTTTCGCCTGCTGCTAGAGCGCACCGAACAGCATGTGTACTTCCGCCGCGACAACCCGAGCTTGATCACGGTGCTTTGCGTCTGGGGAGCCAGGCGGCGCCGCGAGCCGAAGCTGTGAGCCCCTTCTTCCTTTAGTTGCCTCTCCGGAACGCAGCTAAGCTCGAAGAGTTGATGGCCCCCGGGGAACGCCGCCGTCGAAGCGTGATCGCGAAGCTCGTCGAGCTCGCGATCGCGCTCTCGGTGTTGCTGCTGCCGACCTCCGCG
>JAKLKA010000058.1 GCA_023150915.1 Polyangiaceae bacterium | reverse complement strand
ATGAACATGCAGAAGATCGACAACGGCACCGAGCTCCAGTTCGACGGGAGCGGTTCGGCCGATCGCAAGCAGTACGTCTGGATCGACTACCGGGACCCGCCAGGGCCGGGGTCCCACGCGTTCTCGACCCGCAAGGGCGGCGAGGTGTACTTCCACGACTTCACGACGGGGAAGACACGGCGCGGGACGTTCGACTCGCCCGACAAGCCGCGAGCGAAGGTTTATCCCGGCATTGGTGACGGGCTGGTGGTGTGGAACGAGCCTCCGCTTGGCGCGGCGAATCCGAATCCCGAAAACTTCGACTCGTACTACGGAGGAAGCACGGCGCTCGCGACGCTCGACCTGGCCACGGGGAAACGCTGCCAGCTTGCTGGGGGCCTCCCGCTCGGTCACAAGTCCGTCCACGGCAGGCATGTCTATGCGCAGTGGCTCGACAAGAAGGCGAATGAAGTGCGCCTGGTCGACATCGACCTCGACTACGCGGGCTTCAAGTGGCAGTGCCAGGACACGCCGGGGTGGGTGCAGTGACTCGTGCTGCCCGCCGGCCTCGGCCCGTCTATGGCATCATCCCCGCGTGACCGACTTCGCAGAGCTCAAGCGCGGCCTGGTGGCGCAGCTGGTCAGCCAGCTACAAGACGAGCTGTCGACCATGCAACGCGCCGCCCAGCAGGCGCGCGAGGCCGCGACGCACGAAGAGGCGAAGCCCGAGAACGACAAGGACACGCGGGCGCTCGAGGCTTCTTACCTGGCAGGCGCGCAGGCGGCCCGGGTGCGCGAGATCGAGGTCGCGATCAAGACCTTGGCGACCATGCCGCTGCTCAGCTTCGCCGGGGGCAAGACCATTCAGGCGTCGGCGCTGGTGACGCTGGAAGACGAAGCCGGCGTGCGAACCACCTTCTTCTTCGTGCCGGTGGGCGGGGGCGCGCG
The DNA here is from genome assembly GCA_023150915.1 of Polyangiaceae bacterium. Classification (GTDB taxonomy): domain Bacteria; phylum Myxococcota_A; class Polyangia; order Polyangiales; family Polyangiaceae; genus JADJKB01. Next base: position 40,048 of record JAKLKA010000058.1, on the reverse strand, counting down.
CCTCACCGCCGGCGATCGCGAGGTGCAGGTGCTGACCCCGCAGTCCCCCCGCGGTCAGGCGCTGCTGGGGCTCTGCGAGGGTGAAGCCATCGAGGTGAAGGGCAGCGAGCTGATGATCGTCACGGTGGCGTGACCCGCGCGCGTGGGGATCGCGGGCGCCGCGCGGGTCAGGCCTGGGCCACGCGGTTGCGCCCGGCGTTCTTGGCGGCATAGAGCGCCCCGTCGGCGGCCGAGAGCAGCTCTGCAGAGGAAGCGAAGGCGCGCGTGGCGGTCATGGTGGCCACGCCCACGCTGGTGGTCACGGGCAGGCTGTGCCCTTCGAACACGATGGCCATTCCCTCGACCAGCGCCCGCACGCGCTCGGCGAACTGCAGGGCCTTGTCCGGGGGAATGCCGCGCAAGACCACCACGAACTCTTCTCCGCCGTAGCGCGCGAACACGTCTTCGGTGCGCAGCGAGCGGCTGACGGCGGCCGAGACCTTCTTGAGCACCAGGTCACCGGCGGCGTGTCCCCAGGTGTCGTTGATGCGCTTGAAGTGGTCGATGTCCAACATCGCCAGGGTCAGGTCGCTGCCGTGGCGCGCCGCATACGAGTGCTCGCTGGTCAGGCGCTCTTCCAGGTAACGCCGGTTGAACGCCCGCGTCAGCGGGTCGCGCACCGTGGACTCGTAGAGCGAGCGCTGCGCCTCTTCTTCCAGCGCGTCGACCAGCGAGAACTTCACCACCACGTTCTGCCCCAGGGCGATGCGATCGCCGTCGTCCAGCTTGCGGGGCCCGGTCAGGCGCTGCTCGCCCACGAAGGTGCCGTTGGTGCTGCCCAGGTCTTCGATGTAGGTCGACCCGCCGCGCGCGATCACCCGCGCGTGTCGGCGCGACAGGCCGTCGTCCACGATGCGACCGACCGCCGGCTCTTCTCGCCCGAACACCAGCTCGTCGGCGTCGAGGGCGAAGATGCGACCCGGCTCGGGCCCGGTCAGCACGGTGAACAGGCTGCGGTTCTTGGGCAGGCTGCCCGCCGAGATGGGTGACGCCCCGCTCTGCTGCACCGTGGTCGAGATCGGCTGCTTGCGCTGGCTCATCGCCCGACATGATATGCAGAGCCGGGATGCGAACGGAAGCCGGCTCACCCGGGCGCACAGCGTGGCTCGGCGCGCTGATGGGCGGCGCGCTGGTGCTCACCAGTGCGCGCGCGTGGGCGAACAGCGCCACGCCGCAGCTGTTCGGCAAAGAGGTGGTTCGGCTGCTGGCCTGGTGGCTCACGCCCTTCGCCAGCCTGGGCCTCTTGGTCGGCGTGGCGCTGGCGCTGGTGGCGTTCTCGCCCAGGTTCGTGGCCGCGCTGGACTCGAGCTTCCTGGTGCTCACGCGCGGCGTGATCGCGGTCGTGGCGCTGTCCACCCTGGTCGGCTCGGCGTTCTGCCTCACGCTGGCACTGATGGTGATCGTCGAGTCGCGCGTGGCCGGCAACCTGGCCGCGGTGTGCTGCTTCTCGGTGATCCCGATGGCGGCGGCGCTCGCGTTCACGGCAGAGCTTGGCTACGCCTCCAAGCTGTACGCTCGAGTGCATCGTGCCCGGGCGGACTCGCTGTCGCGCGCCCTGTCCGTGATCTGCTTGGTGCTCGCGGTGCCGTGCGGGCTGTCGGCGCTGGTCTTTGGCGGTGTGGGCGGCACACTGTTCTTGGACGCGCTGCGCGTGGCCCAGGACACCCGGACGCTGCTCTGGGGCCTGGGCGGCGTCGCCGTGAGCGCAGCGCTGGGTCTTGGCGGGCTGGTCCTGGCCCTCTCGGGCAAGGTGACCAGCACCGCCGCGGTGCTGGGTCGCGGCGCCGCAATGCTGCTCGCCGTGGCCATCTTCCTCGTGTCGGCCCTCCAGGTGGGCATGGGTCTCGACGCCATGACGCGGGGCGGTGGCCCGCAGAACGCGTTCGTCGCGTTCGCGCTTCTGGCGTTCGTGCTCTTGCTGCTCTCTACCGAGTTTGCGATCGGTGCTCAGCTTCACTTTGCGGTGGCGAAGCGCGGCCGCACGGCCGTGGGCAAGTGGCTGGGGGGCGCCAGCGTGGCCGTTGCCGGGCTGCTGGGCCTGGGGGCGCTCGCGACCTTCGGCCTGGGCCTGATCGGCGCGCTGATCGGCGCGTGAGCCCCGGGCTCAGGGCCGGGTGTACAGCACCAGGCGCGCGCCCACGGTGGCGCTGCTCAGGTGCAGCGTGCGGCTGTAGGCGTGCACGTATTCGATGTTGGGCCCGAACGAGAAGATGCTGAAACGCACCGGCTCCCAGAACGCCCCGAGGCCGATGATGCTGAGCGCGCCGCCGTCGGCCTCGGTATCGCCGCCGGACTTCAGCTTCATGCCGCCGATGCCGAAGTCGGTGTACACGCCGGCGTCTCGCCACACCCCGCCCTGTGACCAGAGGGGGAACGCCTCGACCCGGAAGAGCACACCGAAACCCTCGGCATCGAGGTCGTTCGCGGAGTAACCCAGGCTGGTGTACCCGATGGCGAACGTGAACCAGTCGCGGAGCGCGCCGCCCAGCCACAGGGTCTGTGCGGTGCCGAAGCCGACGCCGGTGTCCGCCACGTAACGATCGTCGTCGATCTTCCCCGCCTTGTTCGGGTACCCGTAGGCGGCTCCGGTGAAGAGGCCGAACGACACGCCGGCCGTGAAGTCGCTGCGACGCTCTGCCGTCTGGCCGTAGTCGCCCTCCCAGTCGTTCTCGACCGCGAGCGCATTCGGTGCCGCGACCAATGCCGCAGTGAGGCTCATCGCCGACGCCCAGCGTCTCATCGGTTCCCGGTATCTGCCGCCTTCCCGCCTCAGGTCAAGGGGTTCTCGCTCCGGGCGGCATCCACGCTACGCTCTCAGGGTCATGGCGAAGGTCGCGGTCGTCTTCCCGCCGCTGGTCGTGTCCCGCGACTTCGTCGACTACCCGTACTTCGCCGACCTGGGCGCGCTGTCCGCTGGGGGGGCGCTGGCGGCAGCCGGGCACCAGGTGCACGTGGACGACGCGCTGTCGCGGCCCGAGGTCCAGCGGGTCGGCTCGAACCGGCTGCAGCTGGGCGCGCTGCCCGGCGCGCTGCCCGAGGCCGACGTGTTCGTGCTCGCGCAAACGCCGTTTCACCGCCCGCCCGGTCGGGACCCGATGATCGCGGAAGTGCTGGCGCGCGTTGCCGGGCGCCCGGTGGTGCTCGCCGATCTCTACCAGAGCGGGCAACACTTCATCGACGTGCCGGGCGCCGAGATCCTGGCGGCCTATCCCGAGGTTCGCGCGGTGCTGCGCTACGAAGCCGAAGCGACGCTGGCGTCGCTGGTGGAAGGCCTGCCGTCCACGCGGCAGGTGGTGCTGGGAAGAGAGCCGCCGGATCTGGACGCGCTGCCGCTGCCGGCCTGGGAGCGCATCGACCTCGAGGCACGCTTCGCGTTGAACCAGCGGGTGATGGCCGAGCTGGGACGCCCGAGCTGGGCCTTTCCCATCGACGGCCACTCGCTGCCGCTGATCACCTCGCGCGGCTGCCCGTATCGCTGCATCCACTGCTCGTCGAACCCGGGGCTGGCACCCGGCGCACCGAAGCGTCAGCGGCGGCTCTCGCCGCCGGCCATGGCGCGCCATCTGGACCAGCTGCTGCGGCTGGGTGCCCGTCGGGTGCACGTGCTGGACGAGCTCTGCAACGCGAACGTCGGTCACTTCGACGCGCTGCTCGCGCTGGCGCGCCAGCGGGGGCTCGGGCTCGAAATTCCCAACGGGCTGCGAGCCGACCACCTGAGCAACCCCCAGATCGACGCCCTGCGGGGCCAGATCACCACTCTCAGCGTCAGCGCCGAGAGCGGCGTTCAGCGGGTGGTCAGCGAGGTCGTCGGGAAGGATCTCGACCTTGCGCACATCGGCCGCGTCGCCGAGCACGCAGCGGCCGTGGGCCTGCCGGTCTTGGTGCACTTCATCATCGGGCTTCCGAGCGAGACCCGTGAAGAGATCAATCAGACCCTGGCGTACGCGCAGGACCTTTGCCGGCGCACCGGGGCCGCGCCCAGTGTGCAGTTTGCGACGCCGCTGCCTGGCACGCGCCTCGCGGGAACGCTGCGTGCGCTGCCCCACGTGGCCGACTATGGCCCGCACTTCCAGCAGCACGCCAGCCCGACCAACGAGACGGTGAGCCCACGGGAGCTCGAGACCTTCAAGCAGACGTTCGAGCAGAGGCTTGCGGCAATGCGCGGGCCGAAGACGGTGGTCTTGTGTACCACCCGGAAGTGCAACAACCGCTGCACGTTCTGTGCGACCGGCACCGGCGCGCAAGTGGATGGAGACTACGGGCGGCAGCGCGAGCTGTTGACCGAGCACCGCCGCCTGGGCGCGACCCGGCTCGAGCTGGAGGGCGGCGAGCCGACGCTCCATCCGCAACTGTTCGAGCTGATCGGCTTTGCGCGCAGCATCGGCTACGACCCCGTGACCCTGACCACCAACGGACGACGCGCGTTCTACCCGGGGTACGCGCGGCAGCTGGCGATGAGCGGCGCGGCTCGCATACGCTTCAGCCTGCACGGCCCCAGCCCCGCGATCCACGGCGAGAACGTGGGCGTGCCCGAGGCCTTCGATCAAACCGTGGAAGGGATCCGAAACGTGAAGCGCGCGGCGCCGCCCGGGGTGGAGCTTGCGCTGGCGCTCACCCTGACGCGCTCGAATCTGCCGCACCTGGCGGCGGTGGCAGCGCTGGCGCTCACGCTGGGCGTCGATCAGCTCGACATTCAGGCGGTGACGCCGTTCGGGCCTGCGACCGACTCCGTTGCGCCCGACGCGCCCGCGGCCCAAGAGAGCGTGATGCGGCTGATCGACGAGTGGTCCGAGCGCCTGCGGATCCGCGTGTTCAACCTGCCGTGGTGTCTCTTGGCGGGGTACGAGCGCTTCCTGGCACCCGACCCGGTCGTGCTCGACCGCGAGGTGCTCTATCTGAACGACCAGGGAGTGAACCTGTTCGACTACCTTCGCACCCAACGCTCGTTCGAGCCCGGATGTGCGACCTGCGCGCGAAAGGTGTTCTGCGGAGGGTTCTACCGGCGCACCAACGTTCCGGCGCCCGCCTGGTTGACCGGTCCCGAAGACCTGCCGCCGCCGGTCGAAGCGACCCCGGTGTGACCCAGCAGCAACGGTCGGGCGTCACTGCCCTAACGATCTCGCCGGCGCTCTCGAGCTGGGGAGTGAAATTTTTCGGCGTCTGTGGGAACGAGTGTGGCGGCACGCGCGTTGCACGGCGAAACGACCGAGGAGAGCCGAGGTGAGTCGAGCGAAGCGCCAGCGTTCCTACTCAGCGACCACGTGGCAACCGGTGCAGCCGGGGCCAAGCCGCGTGGAACCTCGCCGCGGGGTCCTGATCTTGAGGAGCCCGGACGACCGCTCGCCCGTTCGGCGCGCCCCCGTCGAAGAGCCTTTGGGCACCATCGACCGCAAGCTTCGCCAGCGCTGACCGCTGTGGGGGCCGGCCCCGTCGACTGGTGGCTCGGGCCCCCAAGCGGCGCGGCTCAGGTCGCCTGGGGCAGCGCGCCCGGCGAGGCGCGGAGCCCAATCGGCAGCTCCACGTGCTCGGGCCAGCGGGTGAGGGCGTAGCTGGTGTAAAGCGCCGCTGCCAGCACCAGCGCGGCGTTGCCCTGGTGCGCAGCGGCGATGGCGACGGGCACGTGCATCACCACCGTGGTGATCCCCAGGGTCACCTGCACGGCCACCGCGGCCACGATCAGATCGAAGCCCAGGCGTGCATGGCGCGGTACGCGCTGCGCCCGGCAGGCCCAAGCCAGCCCGAGCGCGAACACCGAGACGCCGATGCCGAGCACCCGATGCTGAAACATCACGGTGATGGCGTTATCGAAGCCGTTGCGCCAAGCGGGTGAGAGGGCCGTGAGGCCGGTGGGAACCCAGGCGCCGGCCATGAGCGGAAAGGTCGGGAACGCGTGTCCGGCGCGCAGCCCAGCCACCAGCCCGCCCGAGAGCGCGGTCAGCGCCGCAAGCCCGGTGAACGCCGCCACTGCGCGCCGCAGCCCTGGCCAACCCTCGCTGACCACGAAGCCGCCCAGCGTTTGCTCGATGGCGAGCCAGGTCGCATACCCGAAGAGCAAGAAGCCCATGCCCAGGTGCAGGGTCAGGCGATAGTGACTGACGTGCGGCAGATCGACCAGGCCGCTGGCCACCATCAGCCAGCCGAAAAGACCTTGCAGACCGCCGAGCGCGAACAGCACCACCAGCCGGCGCACCAGTCGGCGACCGAGGGCGCCTTGCATCAAGAACACCACGCACGGCACCGCCACCAGCACACCGATGCTGCGGCCCAGCAGGCGGTGCAGGTATTCGGGCCAGAAGATGGTCTTGAACCCCGCCAGGGTCATGTCGGGGTTCACGTGGCGGAACTCGGGGCTCTGGCGGTAGAGCGAGAAGGCGTGCTCCCAGTCGGCGTCCGACAGCGGGGGGATGGCGCCCATGATCGGCTGCCAGACCGTGATCGAGAGCCCGGAGCCGGTCAGCCGCACCACGCCGCCGAGCACGATCATGGTCAAGAGCGCGAGCACGCACAGCCACAGCCAGACCACGACCGCGCGGCGGGCTTTGGGCAGGGCGAGGGCGGGCTCGTTCGACATGAGTTGGTCGTCGCGCCGAAGGCTGCGGGCGCGTATGCTTTGCCGCGGATCTTTCGGGCGTCAAGGCGCCGGCGTCGAGCGCGTGCATGAAAGTCGTGGTGATTGGTGGAGGCATTGCTGGGCTCGCGGCCGCCTGGGGTCTCTGCCGCGCGAAGGCGGGCTCGGTGACGCTGCTCGAGCGCGAGGGCCAGCTCTTTGCGCACAGCTCGGGGAAGAACGCGGCCATCTACCGCTGTGTCGAGTCGCCGCAGGTGGTGGCCGAGCTCGGCGTGCGCAGCGCCGGGCTGCTCGATGAGCTTCTGGGCGCGCGTTCGGCGTGGCTCAGCGCGGACGGGCTACTGCTCAGCGCGCGCACCCGCGAGCCGCTGGTGCCCCTGGCCGAGGTCTCGGCGCGGGTCGGCATCGAGCACGAGTGGCTCGACCAGGCCGAGCTGGTGCGCCGTGCGCCTGCCATCGCTGGTGGCCACGCCACGGCGGCGCTGTGGGTCCCCGGCGGCGGTGTGCTGGACAACCACGCCATCTCCACCGCGCTGGCGCGTGAGATCCGCGCCTGTGGCGGGCGGATCGAGCTGGGGCACGACGCCGCAAGCGTGCGCGCGCAGGCGGGCCGGGTGGTCGGCGTCGAGAGTGGTGGCGAGCTGTGGCCGGCCGATCGGGTGGTGATCGCGGGCGGCGCGTGGGCGAGCCAGGTCGGTGCCACCTGCGGTGCGGCGTTGCCGCTCACGCCCGTGCGGCGCCACCTGGTCATGCTCGAGCCCGACGCGCTGCCGGCCCCGCGCTCTCCCACGGTCTGGGACGCCGAGCTCGGCGCGTACTTCCGGCCCGAGTCGGGCGCGCTGCTCTCCAGCCCCGGCGACGCCGTGCCGTGGCACGCCGCCGACCCCGTGGCAGATCCGGCGGCGCTCGAGCTCTTGGCAGAGCGCCTTGCCCAGATGGCCCCGTCGCTGGCGAGCGCGCGCGTGCGTCGCTTCTGGGCCTGCCTGCGGACCTTCGCGCCCGACAAGGCCAGCGTGGTCGGGGCCGATCCGCGCGTTGGTGGTCTGTGCTGGCTCGCTGGGCTCGGTGGGCACGGCCTCACCGCGGGCGTGGCCGCCGGCGAGCTCTTGGCGAAGTGCATCGTGGGCGAGAGCGATCCGTTGCTCGAAGCAACGGCGCCGGGGCGGCTCGTCGCCACGCCGGTTGGGCAGAGCCTTGGCGGCGCTCGGTGATCCGCTCGCGGGTTTCGCCGCGCACGAGCGCGCTCTTCGGTGTGCCGACCTTCCTGGGCGCCGCCCTGTTGTTCGTGGTGCAACCGATGCTGGGCAAGTGGCTCTTGCCTGCGGTGGGCGGTAGCCCGTCCACCTGGACGGCGTGCCTGCTCTTCTTCCAGACGCTGCTCTTGGCTGGCTACGCCTACGCCCACTTCATCACACGAAGGTTTGCGCCGCGCCAGCAGCTCACTCTCCACGCGTTCCTGGTCGTCGCCGCGGCGGTCGTCCTGGTGATCACACCTGTCGATCGCAGCCCCGTGCTCGCGGCTGGCGAGCCCGCGCTGACCATTCCCTGGGCGCTGCTGCGCGCGGTGGGTTTGCCGTACCTCGTTCTCGCGAGCAGCGCGCCCCTGCTGCAGGCCTGGGCGGCGCTGGCGCTTCAGCGCGAGGCACACTGGCTGTACGCGCTGTCCAACGCGGGATCCGTGGTCGGGCTTCTGGCCCACCCGTTCGTGCTCGAGCCCGTGCTCTCGCTCCACGCCGAGCGGTCGGCGTGGCGGGCCCTGTTCTGGATCTTCGGAGCGTCCACCGTGCTGACGCTCGCGCGGCTGTGGCGGCTGGAACCCTCCGTCGCGACCCCGGAGAGCGCGGCGCCCGCGCCGCCGCCCATCCCAGCCCAGCGCTCACGCTGGCTCGTCTTGGCCTTCGTGCCCAGCGTGCTGCTGCTTTCGGCCACGCAGCACCTCACTGTCGACATCGCACCCATGCCTCTGCTGTGGGTCGTGCCGCTGCTGATCTACCTGCTGTCGTTCGTGGTCGCGTTCAGTGTCTGGAAGCGCGCGTGGCGAGGGCCCCTCTTGGTCGCGTGGGTCGTCGGCGCCGCCGCCCTTGGCGTGAACGCGTTCGCGCAGGCGGCCGCCCCGCTGCCCACGCAGCTCGCCGGCACGCTGATCGCGCTTGGATCAGCCTGCCTGCTCTGTCATGGCGAGCTCGCCGGTGCGCGGCCCGACCGGCGCGGGCTCACCGGCTACTACCTGGTGATCGCGTCGGGGGGCGCGCTGGGCGGGGTCTTCGTCAGCCTGGTGGCTCCCCTGGTGTTCAGCGACTACTACGAGCTCGAGCTGGGGGCGGTGCTGGTGTTCGCGGTCCTGTTCTTCGCGCCGCGGACGGGGGCGGAATGGACACCCTTCGAACGTCGGGCGCTGCTCCTCGGTTCGGCGCTCGCGGTCCCGCTGCTGGCCGCCAGCGTGCTGGTCCGGGCGCTGCCGCCGAAGCGACAGGGCGTCGTGGTCGAGCGCAGCCGCAGCTTCCTGGGCCCGCTCAGGGTCGTGGACGCCGCCGCGGGGCGCGTTCTCACGCACGGGCGCATCCAGCATGGTCTGCAGCTCCAGGACCCAGCGCTCCGGCGCACGCCGACCCTGTACTTCGGCGTGGGGACTGGCATTGCGCGGGTGATGGAAGCCGGGCCCCGAGAGCGCGCGCGGCGCATGGCCGTGCTCGGCCTGGGGATCGGCACCCTGGCCAGCTATGGGCGCCCGGGGGACACCCTTCGGTTCTACGAGCTCGATCCGCGGGTGATCGATCTGGCACGGCGCGACTTCACGTTCCTGGCCGATTCGGCGGCAGAGATCTCGACCACGCTGGGCGACGGGCGGCTGGCGCTCGAGCGCGAGTCGCCGCGGGGGTTCGACGTGCTGGTGCTGGATGCCTTTGCCAGCGACTCGGTGCCGGTCCACCTGCTCACGCGAGAGGCCTTTGCGATCTACCTGCGGCACCTCGCGCCGGACGGCGTGCTGGTGGCCAACCTCTCGAACCGATTCCTGTCACTCGACCGAGTGGTGCGGGCCAGCGCGCGCGCCAGCGGGCTGGCCTGCGCGGTGGTGAAGACGAACACCGATGCGGCCCACCACGTGGTGCGTGCAGAGTGGGCCCTCATGGCGCGGGACCCGCAGGCGCTGGCCTCGCTGGCGGTTGGCTTGCCGCTCTCCGAAGCGAGCGGGCCCGAGGTGCTCTGGACCGACGACCGCGCCAGCATCGTGCCCATCATGCGCTGAGCGGATCTTCGACCCGTTCGGTCCGGCCATCCACGTGCCGCGCGAAGCGGGTCGGGTCGCTGCCGTGGACCGGGTCATCGCTCGGCCAGGGCCAGCCCCCGAAGCGCGTGCGCCGATAGTCCTGCATCGTCTGCTCGATCTCGGCGCGGGTGTTCATGACGAACGGGCCGTGTTGCACCACCGGCTCGCCGATCGGCCGCCCTTGCAGCATCAAGAGCTCGCACTCGCCCTCGGCGGCGTGCACCCGCACCGGCTCGGTGGCGCGCACCACCGCCGCGGCGTGCGAGGTCAAGAGGTCGTCGCCGATGGCCAGACGAGCGCCCCGGAAGAAGTACAGCGTGCGGACGGTCTCGGCGCTGGTGGCGGGTGGCAGCTCGAACGAGGCTCCGGCGTCCAGGCGCAGCGTCCAGATCGCGACGTCGCTGCCCGGTCGCGACGCCCACGAACGGGGCGGGGGCGCCGGTGCGGGGCCAGCGCCCCGCGCGCCGGCGATCATCCGGACCTCCGAGCGTGCACCGCGGTCGTCCACCGCCGACAGCACGGGGATCTGACGACTCCACAGCATGGAGAAATGGGGTTCCGCCAGCTTGTCTTCGCCGGGCAGGTTGAGCCAGATCTGGAACAGCTCGAGCGGGTTGGGCGCGTCACGTCGCAAGAGCGGGAACATCTCCGAGTGCACGATGCCGCGTCCTGCGGTGATCCACTGCACGTCTCCGTTGCCGAAGCGCGCCGCGGCGCCCAGCGAGTCCGAGTGATCGCACAGGCCCCGGCGCACGATGGTGACGGTCTCGAAGCCCCGGTGCGGGTGCTGCGGAAACCCGGGCACCACGTGGCCGTGGTACATGCGGAACCCGTCGCGGATCTCGAAGTCTTGCCCCAGGTCGCGCCCCGCCAGCGACACTGCAGGGCCGAAGCGGTCGTTGCCCGCGGGGTAGGCGTCCAGGTGGTGGACGCAGAACAGGAATGGGTCGACGGTCACCCAGGGGAAGCCCAGGGGCCCGGTCTCGAGGACGGTGCTGGCCATGGCGGAAGCGTAAGTCTCGCTGCGACCGGGCCCAGCCCCGAGTCGCCCCGCCGCCATTTTCTTCGGGTGCGCGCGGGTCCAAGCCGGGTCAGGGGGTCACTTGCAGACGCCGGCCTGACAGGTCTTGTTGCCCACACACACCACGCCGCACGCGCCGCAGTTCGACTCGTCATTCTGCGTGTCGATGCAGACCGTGCCGCTGCCCGGGCACAGTTTGGTGCCCGACTTGCACACGCAGGTGCCTTGCGAACACGTCTTGTCGGCGGCGCAGGCGATGCCGCAGCCGCCGCAGTTGGTGTTCGTTCCGAGGTTGGTGCACACGCCCCCGCACTCGACCTGGCCCGTCGCGCACTTGCACGTGCCGGCGTAGCACTGCTTGCCACCGGTGCAGACCGTGCCGCACGCGCCGCAGTTCGACTCGTCGGTCCACGAATCGATGCACTGCGCGCCGCACATGATGGCACCCGGGGGCTGGCTGTTGTCGCATACGCACTTGCCGTTGTTGCAGGTCTGACCCGACCCGCAGACGTTGCCGCAGGCGCCGCAGTGGTTCGAGTTCCACAAGATGCCGGTGCACGTGGTCCCCCCGCAATACGCCTCGCCCGGGCCGCAGCCGCACTTGCCGGCGATGCACGAGCCGGCGCAGCAGCCGAACCCTTTGGGGCACGAGTCACCGAGCATGCCGCAACACGAGTCGCCGTCGCACTTCCCGCTGCAGCAGTTCTTGGCGGTGCTCCAGGTGCAGACGGACCCCGCAGAGAGGCAACTCGTTCCGCCCCCGCTGCCGCCGCCGCCGCTGGTCGCACCGGTGCCTGCGCTGCCGCCGGTCGCGCCGCTGCCGCCATTGCCGCCGCTGCCTCCCCCGCCGCTCGCGCCGGCGCCACCAGCCCCGCTGGTCGCGCCGGTGCCTGCCCCGCCGCCTGCCCCCGCCGCGCCGCTCGCGCCCCCGGTCGCAGAGGTCCCACCGCTTCCCGATCCACTGGCGCCCGCGCTGCCGCCGCTAGTTGCCCCGCCGGTGGAGCTGCCGCCGCTTCCGGCGGCGGCGTCGGACCCCGAGTGGGTCGACCCAGAGCTGCCCCCCGAGCACGCTGCCGCGACCCACACCAGACCCCCTGCCACGATCGACGAAACGAGATGCTTCATGGCGCACCGTCCCAGCAGGTATTGAACGCTGGATCGCGCGGTTCGGCAAGGCAGGTCGCGCGCGCAGCCTGCCTTCGGCGGGCGCGAAGGGTGATACCTTCTTCCCGATGCGAAGCGCCCTGGTGCTGTCCGCTCTGGTCGTGTGCGGGTGTGGCGACTCGGAGCAGACGTCCGGCGGCGGAAGCTCCACCGGCGGTGCGCCGAGCGGTGGCGCATCGAGCACCGGCGGCGCATGGCCGACCGGCGGCGCTTCGTCCGGCGGCGCCAGCCAGGGCGGGACGTCGTCGGGCGGCGCCGCAGCGGGAAGCGGCGGCGCCGGCGCGGCGGGCGGTGGCAGCGGCGGCGCTGCCGGCAACCCGAGCTTCACCCCCGACGGGTGCTTCAAGTGGAAGAACCAAGTGGAGCTTCAGGCCGCCGTGAACGAGCACGCGTGCGTCGAGGTGCAGGCCGGAACGTACACGCTCGCCGCGCCGGTCGCGATGAAGCCGGGCCACACGCTGCGCGGCGTGAGCGCGGCCGAGTCGATCATCAAGGCCGCCCAGAGCCAGTGGAAGTTCGGATGCTGCGACTCGCAGATCACCGACACCCTGCCTTCGAGCCCAGAAACCAACCCGTTTCGCGTCAAGAACCTCACGCTCGATGGGGCAGGGGTCGCGACCTACAACGTCTGCTGTCGCGGCTACGTCGTCGAGGGCAGCGTGCTCCGTCGCTCACGCTGCTCGGCCATCGGGGCTGCGGGCAAGGGCGTGACCGCAAAGAACAACCAGATGCTCGACAGCGCGCAGCCCACCGACGTCCCGGGCAAGGGCAAGATCAGCTGCGCCACCGGCAACTTTGGCGGCGTGGCCGAGGGCGCGGCAATCTATTCCGAGGGCGCGGCCGAGGACTACGGGACGGTGATCGACGGCAACACCATCCAGGGCAGCTTTGGCCCGGCGCTGGACATCAACGGCGCCTGGGGCGGTGTGTTCAAGAACAACGTGGTGAGCGACAACACGGCGTGGGCCGCGGTCAGTCTCTACGGCGCAAGCAATTGGCTGGTCGAGAACAACCAGGTGAGCCACCCCGCAAACCAGCCTCCGCAGCCGTATCATCCCTATTGCGCCGCCGGCCCGAGCGGGGGGCACTCCGCCGGCATCTTCTTGTGCCAGGACACCGACGCCGGCAACCTGGTGGTCAACGGCAACGTCATCCGCGGGAACAAGACCTCGAGCTACTACGGCATCTTGAGCGTGGGCGCCGACGAGCTGAAACCCTACTTTGCTCCCCGCAACAACACCTTCCAGAACAACGACGTGTTCGGATCGGTGGTGGGCTGCGCCGACGACTTCAAGCCCGGGCAGTGGATGACCGACGTGAACGCCTGGACCGGGAACAACTGCGCGGGCACGCCGGGCACCGGGCCGACGTACTTCTGAGCACCCCCGGGGGGGCTCGTGGCGGCGCTACTCGCGCATCGTTCATGAACCGCTCGAGCCGCGCGTGGCAGCTCGGTCGTGGTACCGTTCGCTCGCCATGCGAAGCGTGCACTGGCCGGGACTCGTGGTGGGGGCGCTCGCGCTCTGGGGCTGCGGCAGCGCGGGCGGTGGTGGTGGTCCCGCCAACGATGCAGGGCTCGGGGGCTCGCCCTCTGGCGGAGCAGGTGGTGGGGTTGGAGCCACCGGCGGTGCGTCCGGGACCGGGGGCAGCTTCGGAGGCGGCGGAGGCGGCGGAAGCGGTGGCATCGCCGGAAGCGGTGGCATCGGCGGAAGCGGTGGTGCCGGCGGAAGCGGTGGTGCCGCCGGAAGCGGTGGTGCCGCCGGAAGCGGTGGTGCCGGCGGAAGCGGTGGCGGCGGCGGAAGCGGTGGTGCCGGCGGAAGCGGTGGCGGCGGCGGAAGCGGTGGCGGCGGCGGAAGCGGTGGCGGCGGCGGAAGCGGTGGCGGCGGCGGAAGCGGTGGCGGCGGCGGAAGCGGTGGCGGCGGCGGAAGCGGTGGTACCGGGGGAGCGGGAGGCTGCCTGTCGGGCGCGGTCGGGACGCACGCGCTGCGCTTCCGCTGGGCCGGCAATGGGCCGAGCTCGACCGCGTACGTCGTCTACGAGCTGAACAACCTGCCCGACACCGCGGGCTGGAAAGTCGGCGCGTACTCCCAGAGCATCGGCTACACGCCGGTGTTCACGGACACGTATCTCGGGCAAGGGGGGCTCGACCTGTCAGGCACCGTGTTCATCGACGTCAACTTGAGCACCCTCGGCCTTTCGTCGATCAAGAACGTGACTCTGTCGATCTACGGTCGCAGCTTCAACACCACCGCGAGCGGCAGCTTCACGTGGCAGACCCTCCAGGGAACGGGCGCGTCGCCGTCGGGCGGCGTCGCCAACAGCGCGCCGTATCAGTGGTACGGCGCCAACGCTACGGCTGCTTTCGTCCCTGGCAAGTCGGGCGTGTTGCTCCGCATCCGGCCGGGCGGGCCCTCCGGTGCGCTGGTGGTGAACCGCGTCGAGGTCTGCTTCGACGCAGCTTGACGTGCTGCCCGCTATCGGCGGCTCGCGGGTCAAGCACGGGAGCTGAGCGCTGCAGACTGCGACCGACTGGCACTGGGCGAGCTGGCCGCAGCACGACGACGCAAGGCACGCGAAGCACGCGCCGGGCGCCGAAAGACACGCGCAGGCCCGGTGGGGTGGCATCCCCGCCCGGAAGTCGGGCCGGACGGTTGCGAAAAGGGACACGTCTTCGACCACGCCGCCTCGCGAGCCGGCGAGCCCATGACGCTGCCGCTGCCACAGACCACGGACGGCAGTGCGCCCATGACGTCGAGCGCTCACTCGGTTTCGCGCGCGCGACGACTTTCGACGCGTCCGGGTGCTCGAAACGCGCTCCGTGGGTCAGCGGTCGGCCGGAAGTGGCGACGACCATCACCACGGTGGCGCCCGTGGCGGCAAGAGACGGGCCTCGCGCCTCGACCCCGGTCCGGTCGCCTCGCTCCTGAGCCGGACGCTGCACGTCGCCCTGACGAGAACCGATCGGGCCTGGTGCGTCGGCGGGTGGGGTGGACGGCCGCGAGCCGCAAGGCGATAAGCGGTCGCGTGAATCGAGGTTGGGTCCTGGCACTTCTGGCACTCGGCTCGTGCCGGCGCGAGCGTCCGAACGAGCAAACTCCGGCACCGAGCACGACGGTTGTGACCGCCGTGGCCTCGCAAGCCGGGCTGGCGCCGTCCTCGGCATCGTCGGCCTCGGCAGCACCGGTACCCTTGCCGCCGGTGGCACTGACGCCCCGCCGCTCGAAGCTGGCCGGGCTCGAATGCGCGGGCGCGTTCTGGGTCGTGCGCTCCCAGGGCGACGTTTGGGCGTGGGGAAGTGTGGTCGGCACGGACGGCAAAGTGACGAGCGTGACAGCGCCAACGGCCGTGGCCGGGCTGCATGACGTTTCGCGAATCGCGCCGGCTTCCGATCACGCGTGCGCGCTGTTTCGTGATGGCACCCTGGGCTGCTGGGGAAACACCTTCGGCGCTGCCATCGCGCGGGGCAACCACGCGGCGACTCAGCGCTTGGCGCTTGGCAAAGTGCCGGAGCTCACCGAGGTGCGCGACGTGCAGATCGGCAGCTTCTATGGCTGCGCCCGTGTCGACTCCGGCGAAGTACACTGCTGGGGCATGCGGGACGACTACTTCATAGACAAGAAGCCCCGCGCGGTTCCCGACCTCGGTCCGACTCGGTCCTTCTCGTCGGGCACGACCCAGGGCTGCGCGATCCGCGTGGACGGCAGCGTTGGTTGTTGGGGTCTGGTGCACGGGCGGATCTGGAGCTACGGCCACGCCGTTTCCGGGAGTGACGATTCGGTGCGGGACCGGGCGTACCCGCGGGCGGTGAAGGACGCCGTGCAGGTAGCCGCGGCGGCGGGTCATGCCTGCGCGGTCACCCAGGGCGGGCAAGTCTGGTGCTGGGGTGAGGCCGCCTTTGGACAATTGGGCAACGGCAAGCGCGGCAGCGGCCCGGCCAACGCGGAGTTCGTGCCCGTCGCCGTCAAGGGGATCGATGACGCTCTGTCGGTGGCGGTGCACGACAGCGCGACCTGCGCAGTCCGCAAGGGCGGCAGCGTTTGGTGCTGGGGCAACGGCCAACGCGGGCAGCTCGGTGTCGAGGGGCGAGTAGCCGCCCGGACCGAGCCCGCCCCGGTGCCAGACTTGACCGACGTGGAGCGCCTGGTGACGGGCTGTGGCTCCAGCAAGTTCTGTGCGGTTCGCAGAGACGACAGCCTGCAGTGCTGGCCGTGGCAAGGAAAGCGCACACCTCAGCCGGCGGTCGAGGTCGCGACGATTCCTCCGTGAACGCCGATTCGGTCCCGGCGCGGCGGGGCGTCGGGGCAGGTCCTGGCGAAACGCTGAATCGTCAGCGCAATCGCAGCACGGCGGTCCCGACCGTCGGCTGCTCGGACGGAACGCCGACGAAGGTGCCGTCGATGGCCTCGGCGATGCAGCGCGCGGCGGAAGGAGCGACGAAGCGCCGCTTCGAGACGGATACCTCGCGCGCCCTTCCCGACTTCGCCACCTGGAAGCGAATGCGCACCTCGCCGCGTTCCTTCGTGAGGCCCCCATGATCGGCGACGCAGCGGGCGAAGACGTTGGCGTTCGCCGAGAGCCGCTGCTTGGCCACGCCGGTCTTGCCCCGCTCGAAGGTGGCGCGGACCTCGACTACGGGCAGGCTCTTTCTCTGCGCGTCGTCACCGCTCTCGGGCTCGGGCGCAGCGGACTCGTCTTCTAGCTGCTGCGCCTCGGCGCGGGTCAGGCACCTCACGTGTCGCCCGCGCGAGTCGGAAAGCCCACCATGGCGACAGCGCGAGCGAGACGCTTTGCCCTTGGCTGGGGCCGCACCGCTCACCACGAGCGCCACGGCGAACGAGAGTAGAGCGAGCTTGATGCGTGACATCGGCGGGTCTCTGGCACGCCCCACCCCTACCCGGACCGTGCCCCGGGGAGCGCATACCACCGCTTGTGGCCGCGAGCGACCCGCCCATGGGGGCCGCGGGCGAGGGGGGGGCATCTCCCAAATGGGAGGTGCCTGCTCCGAGCCCCTGATCTAGCAGCAATCGCATGAAACGACTGGCTTTGGGTCTCATTGCGATTTCCTTGGTGGCTTGCGGATCGGACGACGACGGCGGGGGTGGCAGCGGCGGTTCGTCGAGCGGAGGCGCATCCAGCGGCGGTAGCAGCGCCACGGGCGGGACCAGCAGCGGCGGGACGAGCAGCGGCGGAAGCAGCGGCTCGGGCGGAAGCAGCGGCTCGGGCGGAAGCAGCGGTGCCGGTGGCAGCACGGGTGGCACGGGTGGCAGCACGGGTGGCACGGGTGGCAGCACGGGCGGCACGGGTGGCAGCACGGGCGGCACGGGTGGCAGCACGGGTGGCACGGGTGGCAGCACGGGTGGCACGGGTGGCAGCACGGGCGGCACGGGTGGCAGCACGGGCGGCACGGGTGGCAGCACGGGTGGCACGGGTGGCAGCACGGGCGGCACGGGTGGGAGCGGCGCGGCCGCTGCCACGGCGGACGAGGTGGGCGTGCTCCTCTACAAGAAGAGCGATGCGTCCAACACCCTTCGTTGGATCAAGAGCGACGGCACGCAGCGCGTGGCGGCCACGTACGCTCTGTCGAGCAACTGGCAGACCATCACCAGTGTCAAGAAGCTGGCGGGCGCGGGGGCAGAGCTGGTGTTTCATACCCACG
This sequence comes from Polyangiaceae bacterium, assembly GCA_023150915.1. Lineage (GTDB taxonomy): Bacteria > Myxococcota_A > Polyangia > Polyangiales > Polyangiaceae > JADJKB01. The sequence goes on along the minus strand of JAKLKA010000058.1, from coordinate 22,332 downwards.
CCAGCTCTGGCACCCAGCACGTCATCGCGGACGTGGTCATCAACAACGACACCACGTCAGCGCAGAAGACCAACAACTTCTTCGGGCTCGCCCACGACCTTGGGACGAAAGTCGACGAAGGCCGCGGCCTGTGGTTCGACAACGCCACCGGCCACTGGATCGCCGGTGGCTGGGGCGCGACCGCTTGGGATACGGCTACGGCCAAGGAAGGCACCTTCGCTTCGGCCTCCCACACCTCGATGTTCGCGTGCAATGACCAGAAGTACGTCTACTTCCACGAAAAGGACACCGATCAGCTGGTCCGGCACGAGTACACGTCCGGCGGGCTTCTCACCTCGGGGACCAAGATCACCATCAACAAGGGCGCCATTGCGACGTGCGTCGACTCCAGCAAGGGTCTGATCTTCGTCTACGCTCCCGCCAACGGCAACGGCTGGCTCTATCAGTGGGGCAACACCGCGCCCACCGCGCCCATTGCCAGCTGGACCACCTTCTCGTGGAACTGGTCCCACATCGTGCTCTTGCGCAACGGTTACACTTTCTTCTATCGAGCCTCGGACGGGATCGCCGGCAGCGTGGTGTTCAGCGAAACCTCACCTTTCAGCGCGGCGAAGGGGTCGTTTGCTGCGGGCACGTTCCCCACGAACATGGACATCGTCACAGCGCTGTGACGGCCGGCGCGGCGCGGCGCGCGCCCTAGCGCGCCGCGCAAGGCAGCCGTAGGTCGGAAACGTCGCTTCGCCGGCGGTCGGCCCGGAGCAGCCGCGGGTCTTCGCCGCGGGGGGAGCGCGGTCACCCCATCCGCTTGCCGATGATCTCCCCCGCGCGCGTCGCCAGCGCCATGATCGTCAGCTGCGGATTCACCGCGATGCTGGTCGGAACCACGCTGCCGTCCACCAAGTAGAGGCCCGGGACGTCGTGGCTCTCGTACGACGTGTCGACCACGCTGGACGAGGCGCTCTTGCCCATGCGGCAGCTGCCCAGGGGGTGGAACCCGACCATGGTCATCTCGTGCCCCGGCGGCGTGGCGCGCTCGAGCCGGTCGACGTCGGCTTCGGTCTCGAGCACCGCGTGGCTCTGGATCTCGGTGTAGCAAGTGCGCGCGCCGGCGGCGCGGAAGATGCGGGCCACCGCGGCGCTTCCCTTGGCCAAGAGCCGGCGCTCGTGCTTCCCCAGGTGGTAGAGCGTGATGGCGTGCCCGCCCGGGCCGAGCACCACGCGGCCGTTCGGGCCGTCTTCGACCAGCACCCCGAACGAGGCCACGTTGTCGTATTGCTCCATCGTCTCGACGAAGCGCTGGCCCACGAAGGGGAACATGGTCGAGCCCATGTCGAGGGGCGCGCTGGCGCCCAGCATCAAGATGCCTTCACGGTGGAACTGATCCACTCCGTGACCCTGGGGCACGTGGTTGTACCCGCGGATCGGCCGATCGAACATCGCGCTCACGCTGGTGGCCGGGTGGACCGACAGGTTACGCCCGACCTGCCCGCTGTGGTTGGCGATGCCGTTCTTGAGCAGCAACGCCGGCGTGAGCAGCGCGCCGCAGGCCAAGATCACCGCCCGCGCCCGCACCTCGACCCGTCGCCCGTCGGGTGCAGCGCGCCCCCGCACGCCCACCGCGCGCCCGTTCTCGACGATCACGTTCGTGATCGTGAGCCCGGTGACCAGCTGCGCGCCGCGCGAGAGCGCCATCGGCACGTACGACACGTTCATGCTCTTCTTGGCGTCGGTGGGGCAGCCCCACTGGCATACGCCCTGTCCGTCGCAGCCCGGGGCGTTGCGGCGAACGGGGAAGTGGCTCCAGCCCAGGGCCTCGGCGCCCTGCCCAATCACGTCGCTCACCGGGCCTCGCGCCTCTTTGCTCGACGGCGCGATCTCGAGCGTGGCCTCGACCTTCTCGTAGAACGGGGCCAGGGCGTCTGGCGTGAGCTCGAACAGGCCCATCTCGGTCCGCCAGTTCTCCAAGATCCAGTCGGGCACCCGGAAACAGGTGCCCGAGTTGATCACCGTCGAGCCGCCCACCGCGCGCCCGAGCGGGATGGGGATCACCGAGTTGCCGATCACGCCGGTGAGCCCGGCGTTGCGGTAGAGCTGCTGCGTGGCCGGCATCGAGCGCCGCGTGAAATCTTGCCGTTGGTGCAGCTCGCCCTCTTCGACCATCAGCACGGCGATGCCCTGCTCGGCCAGCTCTTTGGCGACCACCGCGCCGCCGGCGCCGGTGCCCACCACCACCACGTCGCACTCCAGGGTCTCGCCGGGCGAGAGGTCGCGAGCAGCAGTGATCTGGCGCAGCCAGGCCGCGGGCTTCTCCGCCGCAACGGGCTTCTCCCAGACGCAGCCCAGGCTCTGGTGCACGCTCAGGTCGTCGAAATAGGCGATCTTCACCGGGTAGGTGAAGGCCAGGAACAGCGCCCGGCGCACCGGGTCACTGCCCGAGTGCAGGGACCAGATCAGCGCTCCGCGGGTCTCGACGTCGAGCGCGGCGAAGCGCCGCCCGTGCCGCGTGAACGCCAGCGCGTCGAGCATGCCGAGCAGCTTTCCGTAGTGGCCGACGGAGCGCGAGTCGAACGAGCCGAGGAGGCGCGCCAGGCGATCGGCCGCAGCGGCGTCGGCCCGCGGCAAGACGCGCCCGCCGGGGACGACCGCCTCCATCAGAGCCCGCGCGGTCTCGGCGTGCCGCGCTCCGAACGCGTCGCGGGCGATGGCGCCGGCCTCTGCTCGTACGGCGGGCTCGGCGCGAGGGCGCGGTGCGCCTTCGTTCACCACCGGCAGGCTGATCATGGCCCCACCTCGATCAGCGCGCGTCGACCGCGCCGGAAGGTCCCGAGGAACGGCACCAGATCGTTCTTCAGATCGAAGTAGAGCAGCGCGGTGCCCAGACGCCTGCCGTCAGCGTCCAGCACGTCCCCCGGCAGGGTGGTCATCGACTTGAGCAGGTGGCGCAGGCTGGGTGTCTTCTCGCCGACGAAGCGACAGCGCCGCCCATCGTCCGCGGTGAAGTCGAGCTCGTAGCCGATGCGCCGCGAGAGCGGCTGAATTTCCAGGTGGCCGCGCGCCGGCACCTCGTCGGCCAGGCCCTCGGCGTGCAGCGCGCCGCTGAGCGAAAGCCGCCCGTGCTTCAGGTACGCGCCCGCATCGGTCACGTCGGCTTCGGCCCGGAACCACAGGGTCTTGCGGCCGCTGCCGTCGAGCGGGGTCCAGGTGCCTCGCATCGTCTCCGTGAATCCATACAAAGGAAAGCTCATCCCACTCCTCCTTCTCAGCCCAAACGCTTCGCTGCATCGAGCAGCGCCTTGCCGTTCTTCTTCAGGTAGTCGTGCGCGGCCCGCTCGGCGGCGTCGGCATCGCGGGCCTGCACCGCATCGAGCACGCGGCCCAGCGCTTTCTGGACCCCCGCGCGGTCGGTGAACGCGTCGCGGAACACGTGGGCGCGACCGAGGTAGACCGCGAACATCGAGCTGGCGAGGGTCACGAAGATCTGGTTCTTCGTCGCGCGCATGATGTTACGGAAGAACACCAGCTCGAGCCGCTGAACCGCGTCGGGCTCGTCCGCGACCCGGCCGAGGTCTTCCAGCACACGGCCCAGGCTCTTCACGTCGTCGTCCGAGCGGCGTTCGGCGGCCAGGCGCGTCAAGAACGCGCCCAGCAGCGTCCGCGCCTCGATCAGATCCGAGAGCACGGCGGTGTCGATGCCCGAGGCGCGGAACACCAGATACGACAGCAAGCGCGCGCCCGCCGTCTCGGTGGGGTCGAGCACCACCGAGCCGATGCCGTGGCGCGTGGCGATGAAGCCGAGCTGCTCGAGGCGCTGCAGCGCGTGCTTCAGCGAGGTCCGATTGACCTGCAGCGCCCGCGCCAGATCGCGCTCGGGGGGCAGCGTGGCGCCGCGGTCGTAGCGCCCGGCCAGGATGGCCTCGCCCAGCCGGGCCGTGACCCGGTCCACCAGGCTCTGTCGCTCCAGGGGTTCTACGCTGTTTTCTGGGGTTTCTGGCGGCATGGCCCGGTCCGGTGAATGAGTGGCTCAGCCACTGTGCCTCGGGCCGGGCCGGCTGTCAACCGACGTATGCTGCCGGCGCGATGTCAGCCGGGGTCGAGCTCTCTGCCGAGCGCCGGGCCCGGGTGCGCCGGGCCGGGGGCATCGCGCTCGTGGCGCTGGCGGTGGTGACCGCCTCGGCGCTCTCGTGGCGATGGTTCGTCGAGTACCACCGCAACGTGGTCGACGACGCGCTGATCTCGATGGTCTACGCGCGGCGGCTCGCGACCGGTGACGGCCTGGTCTTCAACCCCGGCGAGCGCGTCGAGGGCTACACCAACTTCCTCTGGACCGTGACGCTGGCGCCCGTCTACTGGCTCTCGCGCCTGATGCACGGCGAGTTCGTCGACTGGTGCGTGGGTGCCAGCGTGCTGGTGTCGGCCATCGATCTCGGGCTGGTCGCACTGGTTGCGCGTCGCCTCTGGGGCGACCGCATCCTGCCCCTGGCGCTCGCTCTGGGCTGGTGCGTGCTCGACAACTCGTACACCGTCTGGGCCATGATGGCCCTCGAGGGTCACTACGTGGCGTTGTGGGTGCTCGCGACCCTCGCGGCGTGGACGTCGTCGCTTCGGCATCGCGAACTGGCCACCGGCCTGTGCCTGGCGGCGGTGCCCATGGCACGTCCGGACGGCGCCTTGTTCGTCGGCGCCTTCGCGCTGAGCGAAGCGCTGCACGTGCTCGCGCCGCTGGTGAAGCGCGACCGCGTGCTGGCGGCACGCCGGCTGCGGGCCCTGGCGCTCGCGGGCGGGGTGGCGGCCGCGGTGTTCGGCGCCTACTTTGCCTGGCGGTGGCGCTATTACGGCTGGCCGCTGCCCAACACGTATTACCTCAAGCTGGGCAGCTCGAGCTTCGATGGTACGAAACGCGGCCTCGAGTACCTGAAGGGCTTCCTCGACGAGCGCGCTGACTTGCCCCTGCTCGCGCTCTTGGCAGTGCCCTTCTTGCGAAACGCCAGCTTGCGCACGCTGGCGCTCTGGGTGGTCGTGCACCTGGTCTACGTGGCGAAGGTCGGCGGCGACTTCTATCCCGGCCATCGCTTCCTGGTGCCGTTGATCCCGGCACTGGCGCTGCTGGTGGGGCACGCGGTGTTCGCGTTCGGTGACTTCGCCCGCCGGCCCCGCGTTGCCCACCTGCTCGGGCGGGCCTCGGCCAGCGGGGCGCTCTGCGCGCTCTCCGCGCTCTACGTGGGGGGTGCCCTGAGCGAGCTCTGGGCCATCGGGGTGAAGAAGGGGCCCATCGCCCTGGAGATCCGTGCCTGGCGCCACAAGGTGGACGAACAGCGGCGCTACATGAGCTGGCTCGCGCGGCACAGCTCACCCGACGAGACCATCTGCGTGGGCGACGTGGGGTCGGCAGGCCTGTACGCCAATCTGCGCGTGATCGACTACTACGGCGTGATCGACGCCTACGTCGCGCACCAGGAGAGTCCGCTGCTCGGCAGGGGCAAGGCTGGCCACGAGAAGACGGCCGACGTCGACTACGTGCTCAGTCGCCGGCCGAAGTACATCAAGTGGGGTTACCTGCCCGGCGTGTTCTGGGAGCATGGCTACTACTTCGACACCTCGATCCCGATGGACGTCGGCATGCTGGGGCTCTGGGTGCGCGACGATCTGCGCGGTCGCGGCCACGTCGACGAAGCGCATAGCTTTCGCTTTGGTGAAGCGCGGTACGAGGGCTGGACCACCAGCGGCAACGCCTTCGAAGCCTGGCCGACGAATCGGCCGGCGCCGCGACAGATGAGCATCTCCTACGCCGAGGGTCATTTCGTCTCGTCCTTCCACCCCGCCCTGGGCGATCGAGCGGTCGGGCGCCTGAAGAGCGCGCCGTTCCTGCTGGTCGGCGATCGCATCTTGTTGAGAGTCGCGGGGGGCCACGAGCCCGATCTGTTGCGCGTGAGCCTGATCGTCGGCGGCGAGCGACGCTTCTCCGAGACCGGCGCGCGCAGCGAAACCCTGGGGCGCCGCGAGTGGGACGTGAGCGCCTTCAAGGGCCAAACGGCCGAGCTCGAGATCGTGGACGAGGTGACCGGCAGCTGGGGCCACCTGATCGTCGACGACGTAGTGCAGTGGGTCGCGAGCAGGTAGCCCTCGCACGGCGCAGGTGCGACTTCAGCGCACTTGGACACGGCTATTTGTAACCGCGCCCTACAGCTCCCGCGTACTTCGCCGTGAATCCCTGTCGGAGCGCCTGCATCGATCCAGGCGTCCACTGATCATGCCAAGACGCACTCACGCCGCGTTGTTCGTCCTGAGCCTCTCGGGCGCAGCGTTTGCCGCCGAGCCGCCCACCGGAAAGGCCAGCTTCCCGCTGCCCACGGCCGCCGAAGCGGCAGCGCCCGAGCGACCGTCGAGCCTGAACAGAACCCCGACGGCCGTCGCCGCCCTCCCGCCGCCGCTGACTCCGGCGCCGACGGCGGTTGCACCGAGCGTCCCGCCGCCCACGCCGCGCGTCCGACCCGAGCCGCCCGCCGAGCCACGCGACTCGGGTTGGGAAGTCAGCTCGTTCCAACCCCGCCGCAACTGGTCCCGGGGCCCGGTCCAGGACGTTCCTGCCCCGCGCGAGCGCTCGAGCCGTGAGCGCGATCTGTGGATGCTGTCCATCGAGGGCGCCACGCGCGCCCCGATCGACATCGGCGGTCAGGTCACGCTCGAGACCCCGGTGGGGCTTCGGCTGTTCGGCGGCTATGGCTGGGTGCCCGACATGTACCTGGGAAGCATTCTTCGCGCCGGCGCCAGCCTGAGCTCGGATCCGATCGTGGCGTCGATGCTCGAAAATGGTTTTCAGAGCGGCCGCGCCTGGCGCATCGGCGCGGGCTGGCGGCCGTTCCGCAGCGTTGGGGTCTACCTCGACGCGGGCTATGCGCGCGTGAATCTGCGAGGCGATCTCGCCACCAGCGACGTCGTGAACATTCCTGGCGTCACCGGCAGCTACGCCATCGACAGCACGCTGGGCTTCGGCTTCGTCGAGCTCGGGTATCAGGCGAAGATCGCGGAGCGCGTGGTGCTGGCCGCGGGGCTCGGGGTCACCAAGGTGATGAGCGCCAGCACCCACGCCACGCCGAACGACGGTGCGGCGGACGATCCGGCCCTGCGTGACGCCACGGGCGCCATCGATCAAGGGCTCGAGAAGTACGGGTACTCGCCCACGCTGACGCTGAGGCTCGGCCTGGATCTGATCTGAGCTACTTGGCGCGCACCAGCTGGGTCGGTGCCGCGCTCGGATCGGCCTGGGTCTCGGTCAGGTTCTTCCAGCTGGCCTTGTCGGTGCCGTCGAACGTGACCTCGACCTCTTCCCAGCTGTCGGTGGGTTTGTAGCGCAGGCGCAGCACCGAGCCGGACTCGGTTCCCAGCTCGTACTGGCAATCCATGTTGCCGAAGAGCTTGCACTTGCCACCCCCGAGAAACTCCCACGCCAGCGTGCCGTCTTCGGCGTCGTTCCACTTGCCCAGGAGCTGCCCTCCGAGCTTGGACGTCGCCGCTGTCGTCGCCGCGCTGGCGCTCGTCGACGCCGAGCTGGTGGCCGCAGCTTCCTTCTTGCAGGCCGTCGCGAGCGGAACGCACACCAGCATCATCCAGATGCGCATGCGCGCCAGGGTACCACGCGGCTCAGCGCCACCCACCACTCGACGTCGGCGGCTTCAGCACCTGTTGCTCGGTGACCATGCCCATGTCGCCCAGACCCCCGCTGAGCAGGCCCGCGGTGCCCTCGGGGCCGGGCAGCCATTGCGCAAAGCCCCGCAGCGGCGGCGCGGTGCCGGCGAAGCCCGGCTGGGACCAGGCCTTGGTCGAGAGGTCGAGGCGCCAGAGATCGGCCAGCATCGACTGGCCCATGGGCGAGTCCGAGCCGAAGGCCATCACCAGCGCGCTGCCGTCCCCCGCGAACGTCACCCAGGGCAGCCGACGCCCCGGCGGCTCGTCGCCCTGGGGAACGAGCTCGCTCCACTTCTTGCTGGCCGGATCGTACGTCCAGACGTCGCCGTAGAACTGGCCGCTGCCCATGCCGCTCACCAGGTAGATCGGGCCCCCCGCCGCGGGATAACGGAACGCGCCGTCGTAGCGCGCCGGCGGGGCTGCTCCATCGACCTCGACCTGGGTGAAGCTGTGGTCGGCCGGTGAATAGCGATACAGCGTGTCGCCGAAGCCCGAGCTCTGCGACGCACCGCCGAACACGTACCCTTCGTCGCGGTCGGCCAGGAACACCGCGTGACAGCCCACCGGATGCGAGGCGGCGCCGCCCGCGTCGAGCGACGAGACCTTGCCGCTGGCCAGGTCCACCAGCTCGGCCGTGGACGTTTCCATGAAGCTTTCGTCACGCCCGCCGATCACCACCAGCTCGCCGCGCTTCGGATCCACCAGCGCGCACCCGCAATAGCGATCGGCGACCGCATCGGCCACGGTGGTGACGGCGATCTCGGCGCCCTTCTGCTCCACGCGCAGCACCTTGGTGGATGCCGAGCCACCGGTGGAGGCGAGGCCGCCCGTGAGAAAAGCCCGCGTGCCCGACTCTTGGGCGACCTGCGCGCCCCACAGCGCTGGGATCGCTTCGACCTTCGTCGCTTCCGCCGTCCACGGCCCGGCCGGGTTTCCCGCGCCGCCGCCCGCTCCGGCCGATCCGCCGCCGCTGCCGCCGGTGGCGCCGCTGCCCCCGCCCGCGCCGCCGGCACCGCCGGTGGCGTCGCCGCCCGAAGAGCCACCATCGCCGCAGCCGGTCGCGAAGCCGAGCAGTGCCAGGGTGAAGAGGAAGGTCGTTCGCATGGCGCGCGCATCAAGCAATCGGCATGCCGTGCAGATCTGCCGGCGTTCTCTGGGCTGGGCGCGGACGCGTTAGCGCGCTGACGCAGGGATAGCGTGCAGCCTGCGGGCCGTTTCACCGAGCACCGCGGCCAGGGTCGCCTCGTTGAAGCCCCGCGCGGCAATGCGCCGCAGCTCGCGGTCCCACGCGAACGGAAGGTTGGGAAAGTCGGTGCCGTACAGCACGCGATCGGGGCGCGCTTCGACCAGCGACCACGGATCTGCCACGGGGAAATACCCGGCAAGGGCCATGGTCGTGTCGAGCCAGAGGTTGTCGTAGCGCTCGAGCAAGCGCGCATACGCGTCGAACTCGTCCGCGCCCAGGTGGGGCACGCACACGCGCAGCTTCGGGTACGAGCGCAAGAGCGCCTCGGTGCGATCGGCCGAGCACAGCAGGTGAGGGTCAGAGCGATACGCTGGGCTCTTCGGCTCGCGCCCCGCGTGGATCACCAGCGGCAGGTCGTGGGCCACCAGTGGCGCGATCACGTCTTCGAGCTCCGAAGAGTCCGCCGCGAAGCACTGCACGTGGCAGTGGAGCTTCACGCCGCGCAAGCCCAGCGCGATGGCGCTTTCGACGACGCCCCGCGCGTCGGGCTCGCCCGGGAACACCGTGGCCAGGCCCGTCACCCGCGGCTCGCCGCGCGCGAGCTCGGCCACCAGCTGGTTCATGGCGCGGGCGATGCCGGGCTTGTGGGCGTAGTGCAAGAGCACCAGATGCTCGACCCCGCGCGAGAGCAGAAAGTCGATCACCGGGCGCGCGTGCAGGCGGTAGCGCACCGGCCAGCCGTGGGCGTCGAACCAGCGCCAGATCGCCTCGAACAGCCCGTCCGAGAACACGTGCACGTGGGCGTCGATCACCGGCGGAAGCGACGCAGGGACGCCGGCCCCTTCTTCGTCCCCCAGCGCCGGCAGGGGGCGTGCCAAGAAACCATCGGGGTGACAGGGCTCGATCATGCGTCAGCCGGCGTGGCGCGGCCGATTGCCTGCGTCACCGGCGCATCATCGCTCGCGATGCGCGGCGGGGCCAGCCCATCACGGGTACATCGGGCAAGCGCCGCTCGCATCTGGCACGGTGCACTGGTTCTGACAACCCGGGATGCCGCAGGGGTAGCAGCACTTGAGCCCGCTCGAGCACTCGTTGTCGGTGGCGCACGGCTTGCCGGCCAGGCAGCTCTTGTCGTCGCTGGTGTCCACGCCCTGGGTGTTCGCGATGCAGGTGTTGCAATACTGCTTGCCATCACACCCGCACACCCCCGGGCAGTCTTCGAAGCAGCCGTCCGGGCGCTTCTTGCAGGTCCCCTGGGCGTCCGGAGACCCACAGCCGTTCGGCAGGTCGCACCACTCGTCGGCAGCGCAGGCGGCACCCGCGAGCCCGCCGCAGGGTTTGGTGGGCACGAACACATAGCACCCGCCCGTGCAGCGATTCACGCCTCCGGCGACGGGCACTTCGGAGCCGTCCGCGCAGCCGCAACACCCGCAGGCCGCGGTGCAGCCCTCGTCGCACATTGGTGCCATGGCACAGCCGACGTTCGAGCAGTCGATGCCGCCCGTGCCCCCGCCACCGTTGCCACCGCTCGCGGTGCCGCCGCTGCCCGAGGTAGAGCCGGTGCCGCCGGTGTCGGAACCGGTCTGACCGCCACAGGCCATGGCCAGCGTTGCAGTGAGAAGCAGGGCTCGCGTGCGCATGGGACCTGCCTCGAGCAATGCGCGTGCCGGGACCTGGTGGGCCGATTTCCCGGCTCTCGGGGCTGTGCCAACCCCAGCTGTGCCGCGGGACCGCGACACGGCGCGTCGCGTGGGGCTCAGCCGGCAGCGAGCCAGCGCTGCGCCAGCTCGAGCGTCCGGGCGTTCTCGGGTACTCGCTCGACGAAGCTCCGGCGGTGCGTCGGGTCGTGGATCTTCGCCGCGGTCTCGTCGACCTGGTCGCGCGCTCGCGCGATGGCCTCGCGGGCCTCAGCCAACCGACCGGCTGCGTGCAGCGCTTCGGCGAAGGTCAGCCGGATCAGGTGCGCGCCGTCCTCGACCTGCCCGGCGGCTTCCAGCTCTGCGTGAGCCTCTGCGGCCGTGGCCAGCGCCTCGTCCAGCTTGCCGCGCGCCAAGAGCACCCGGGCCAGACACGCCAGCCCGAAAGCGTGAGTCGATGGCGTCTCTGCCATCAGGCCCGCTCCCATGCGTGCTTCGACCTCGGCCACGTCCTGATCACCCCGGGCCAGGTGGATCAGGGAAAGGTAGGCGTGCGACGCACCCTGCAACCGCCAGTCTTTCACCTTGGCATAGCCCTGAACCGCACGCTGCTCGTAGTCCAGGGCTTCGTCCAGGCGTCCGAGCCGCAAGAGCGCCAGGCCGCCGTTGTGCAGGCACTGCAGCGCGACGGATTCGAGGCCCATCCGCTCGGACTGCGCGAGCGAGCTCTGGCACGCGCCCAGCGCCCCTTCGGCGTCGCCCAAGAGCAAGCGCTCGTAGCCCGCATCGGCGCGCTGCCGGCAAGCCACCCGCAGGTTCCCGGCGCGCTCGGCGGCGGCGGCGCCCGCTTCGTCGTGAGCCAGGCTGGCGGCCAGATCTCCGGCGAACAGCGCGACCCACGCGCGCGCCAGGTGAACCGCGTGGGCAGCCATGGGGTCCGCGGCAAGGTCGCCCACCGCCTGCTCCATGCGCGTCGCCACTGCCTCGGCCAGATCACGGCGGCCCGCGCGCAAGAGCTGTGGAATCGCCAGCGCCAGCGCGCTGGTGATCCGTGTGTCGGCCAGCGCGCTCGGGTCCTCCGCCACACCCTCGATCACCTCGACCAGCCGATCGAGCTTGCCGATCCGCGACTCGTGAATGGCCGCCTCGAGCCGAGCCCGCACTGCGCCGGGCGAGGGTGCCGGGAAGGCCGCGCCGGCGGCTTTGGCGGCAGCCAGCGCGCCTTCGGGGTCGGCCTGCCAGTCACGCGCAGCGCTCTCGAGCAGCAGCACGTCGCCCAGCACCTCACCCGTGGCGCCGATGGACTGCATGCGCGCGCTGCGCGTGGTGCGGTCGGGAACGCCCAGCTCGCCCAGCTCGGCAAGCTCCACGGCGGCAGCATTGCCGCTCACCGGCCTGGCCTCTCGCTCGCGCGACAGCATGCGCGCCACCAGGTCGTCGAGATCGGGCGGCACCTCGGGCCTGAGCTCGGTGACGTGCGGCGCCCGCGCGATCACGATCTTGCCCAAGATGGCCATGGGGTGATTGCCGGTGAACGGGGGCGAGCCGCAGAGGCACTCGAACAGCACGCAGCCCAGCGACCACACATCCGCGCGGGCATCCAGATCGCGCTCGCCCTTCGCTTGCTCGGGCGCCATGTAAGCGGGCGTCCCCAGCGCCGTGCCCGTTCGCGTCGCGCTGGCCGAGAGCACTCTCGCCACGCCGAAGTCGAGCAGCTTCGGCCGGGTCGGATCGCCGTCGATCAAGAAGACGTTGCTCGGCTTCACGTCACGGTGAACGATGCCCAGCGAGTGCGCCGCGCCCAGCGCCTCGGCCACGCGGCGTGCCAAGATCAGCGCCTCTCGCATGGTGAGCCCGCGCCCCGCCAGGCGCGCCTCGAGATCTTCACCTTCCAGCCACTCGAGCGCCAGATAGAGGCGACCGTCGTCGAGGCGGCCGTGGGCGATGTGACGCACGATCCCCGGGTGGCTGAGCTGCGCCAGCAGCTCGGCCTCGCGCTCGAATCGCCACTCGTGCTTCGGCGCGGGGTTGAGCAGCTTGATCGCCACCGGGCCACCGATTACGCGATCGCGAGCCCGGTACACCGAGCCCATTCCGCCCGAGCCCGCCAGGCGTTCGGTCTCGAAGCGATCGGCGATGACGAAGGAGTCGGGCGCGCTCAACGGCACCAGGTTATCCGAGCGCGCACCCTCAGTCAGACCCGCATTTCATTTGTTTTCAGGCGACAGCCCAGAGGCCCAGATCCAGAGTCCGCGCACTCGAGGGTGAGCGCATGACGAAGTCGAGCATGACCATCTGGGTTCTTTCGCTCTTGGCGTCCGCGTGTGCAGTTCCGGCCGAGCTTGCGCCTGACCAGTCTGTGTCCGACGCCGGGCTGGGCGGTTCTGCCGGTGCGGCCGCAGGAGGGGCCCCCGGCGGCGGCGGCGCGGTCGCGGGCGGGGGCAGCGGCGGAGGGGTCAACGCGGGCGGGGGTTCCGGCCTCGCGCCCGGGGAGTGCTCGGACCAGCTGAAGCAGATCTACGTGCTGACGGCGCTCGAGACACCCCACCTGCTGCGCTTCGACGCCGACAAGTTCACCTTCACCGAAGTGGGCAAGGTGGTCTGCCCGTTCTCGCCGCCGGTCTACTCGTTCACCATCTCGCGGGACGGCACGGCGTGGATCAGCGCCACCAGCGGCAACCTGTACAAGCTCGACCTGCACACCCTGGCCTGCACCGAGCTGGACTACGACCCGAAGGCTTCGGGCTTCTACCAGATGCAGCTCGCGTTCGCGGCGGACGCGCCGGGCGCGAAGACCGAGACGCTGTTCGCCGTCGATGTGCCCACCGGGGAGCTGGGCACCATCGACCCGCTCAGCCTGCAGGTGACCAAGGTCGGCAAACTGAGCCCCCACATCAACCTGCCGCGCCTGACCGGAACCGGCGACGCGAAGCTGTTCGCCATGGGCTTCACCACCCCCATCGGCGAGGTCGACAAGAAGAACGGCAACGTGAAGGTGATGAAGGAAGTGCAAGAGCTGGCCGGCAACGGCGGTGGGCTCGGCTTCGCGCAGCTCGCGGGCGACCTGTTCGCGTTCCGCGGGGTGGGTGACAAGAAGGTGCGCGTCGGCCGCTACAGCCCGACCACTGGCACGTTCGTCAAGCTCGACGAGGTTTCGATCAGCCAGAACGCCCTGATTGCCGGCGCGGCGGTCAGCACCTGCGCGCCTTTCGCCGTCCCGAAGTGAAGGTCACTTCGATGCACGGGCTCAGGGCTTGTAGGTCAGCACAATGGTCGGATCGAAGTGCGACGAGTCGCAGGCATCTTCCGCACCCTTGTTCAGCACGAAGTCGATCTTCTCGCCCGCGCTGACCGCCGCCGTGAGGTCGTAGCTCTGGCCCGTGGCGTCGTCCTTGGCGATGGTCGCTTGCCACAGCACGGTCGTGCCTTTGCGGATCGAGACGTTGACCCCGTCGGCGCCGCAGCCCGCGTGGGTGTCGAAGGCCTTGCCCGTGATCTTGACGCTGCCCGACTTCGGCGCCGTCCAGCGGCGCACTGCGTCCAGGTTCACGCCTGGGTGCCCGCCACCGGCGGTCACGATCACGTACGTCTCTGCACCTTGCCAGTAGTTCTGCGCCGCGACGTAGCTCATCGCCGCGCCGTCAGAGCTCAGATAGCTCCACCCGTTCTTGCCCTGCACGCTCGAGAAGCCCGCCGAGGCCGAGAACGTCGCCACGCACGCGCCGTCTTGGCACGCTTCGCCGATGCCGCAGGACTTGTTGCACCCGCCGCAGTGGCTGACGTGGGTGGCGGTGACCACGCACTGGCCGCCGCAGAGCGAGAAGCCTGCAAGGCACGCCAACGCGCACTGCCCGGCCTGGCATGCGGCCAGCCCGTTCGCCGGATCGGTGCAGGGCTTGTTGCACGCGCCGCAGTGCTGCTTGCTGACCTTGGTGTCGATGCACGCACCGGCGCACGAGGTCAGCCCGGCCGGGCACACGCACATGCCGGCCTGGCAGGTTTGGCTTCCGGCGCAGGCGTGGTTGCAGGTGCCGCAGTGCTGACTGTTGGTGGCGACGTTCACGCACGAGCCAGCGCAGTTCTGGAGCGAACCGCAGTTCGACGCGCAGGCGCCCTCGAGACACACCTCCGAGGCCGCGCACGCGCCGCCACACTTGCCGCAGTGGGAGTGGTCGGACGCCGTGTCGACCTCACAACCGTCGGTCGCACTCTGGTTGCAGTCGGCCCAGCCTGCGTCGCAGGCCTTCACCGCGCACTTCCCGGCTTCGCACTTCGCGGTTGCATGCGGCGTCGGGCAAGCGTCGCACCCGGCGCTGTCGCAACCGTGGCTCGGGTCAGCCAGATCCACGCAGACCCCGCACCACTTCTGGTCCGTCCAGCACAGCCCACCGTCCGGCGGGGGCGAGGCCTCTGCGCCGCCATCCGACGCCCCGCCCGTGCCGCCGCCGCCGTCGGGCTCGTCGCTGACCGGCTCGAGCTCGGCGCAGCCGAGCGCCGACAGCGCGGTCAGCACGGCGGCGAGCAGACGCATGATCCGAGCATACCACCGTGTTCCGACCCGAGGCGAAGCTCTCCACGAATTTCCGGGCAAGCTCGGGCGCTGACGCTATCCTTCGGGGCCCCATGGATCCCTTGGTTCGAATGAGCGCGCTCGAGCTCGCGCGGCGCATCCGGCAGCGCGAGCTCGGCGTGGTGGAGGTGGCCGCGGCGCACATCGCGCGCATCGAGGCGGTCAACCCGCTGCTCAACGCAGTGGTCGGTGCGCGCTTCGAGCAAGCGCTGGCTGAAGCGCGCACGGCAGAGGCGCGCCTGGCGCGCACCCCGGTGGGCGAGCTGCCGCCGCTCTTCGGCGTGCCCTGCACCATCAAAGAGTTCTACGGCGTCACCGGCATGTCGCAGACGGGCGGCCTCTGGCGCCGGCGGGGCGAGGTCGCCGAGCAAGACGCGGTGGTGGTCGAGCGCCTGCGCGCCGCCGGGGCCATCGTGCTGGGCGTCACCAACGTCCCCGAAGGCGGCCTCTGGCTCGAGACGCACAACACCGTCTACGGCCGCACCAACAACCCCTGGGATCTCGGCCGCACGTCGGGTGGCAGCAGCGGTGGCGAGGGCGCGATCATCGCCGCCGGGGGCTCCCCCTTTGGCATGGGCTCGGACATCGGCGGCTCGATCCGCCTGCCCGCGGCGTTCTGCGGCATCACCGGGCACAAGCCCACCGGGCGAATGATCCCCAACACTGGCCACTTTCCCCCGCTCGAAGGCGCGCTGAACGCTTACCTGAGCTGCGGCCCCATGGCCCGCAGCGTGGACGATCTGATCGCCGTCTGGAGGGTCGTGTCCGGCCCCGACGACTCGGGGGCGGTCGAGCCGTGGTCGCTGGGGGACCCGGACGCGGTCGATCTGCATGGCGTCACCGTCTTCCCCCTGGACGAGGGCAGCGCGACCGTCACCCCCGCCGTCCGTGACGCGGTGCACCGGTCGGCACGCCTGCTCGAGCGGCGCGGCGCGCGCATCGAGCGCCTGCGATCGGATCTGCTGCGCCACGCGCTGTGGGTGTGGGGTGCCATGCTGGCCGAGGTCGAGGGGAAGAGCTACGCCGAGCTGGTGAGCGGCGATCCCGCGCTGCCGGTCGGTCGCGAGCTGGTCCGGCTGGCCCTCGGTCGCTCGCGGCACACCGGGCCGGTGCTGGCGATGATCGTCGCCGAGCGCGCGATCCGTCGCCTGCCGGACAAGCACGGCGAGCGCTGGCTCGAGCTGGGGCGCTCGCTCTCGCGCGAGCTGGGCGAGCGGCTGGGGAAGAACGCGGTGATTCTCCACCCACCCTATGCGCGCCCCGCGCCGCGGCATCGGTTGCCGCTCTTGCGGCCGTTCGACGGCGGCTTCACCGGGGTGTTCAACGTGCTCGAGCTGCCCGCGACCCAGGTGCCGACCGGCCTCGATCCGGGCGGGCTTCCGCTGGGTGTGCAGGTGGTGGCGGGCAAGGGCTGCGATCACCTGTGCCTGGCGGTGGCCCGCGCCATCGAGCAAGAGCTGGGCGTGCTCACGCCGATCGAGCCGCGCCAGCGGGCCGCCTGACGGCGCGCTCAGTGCAGCGCGTCGCTGGCGATCACGGTCCAGTCGCGCTTCTCGTGGCCGCGCGAAAGGAAGCGATCCATCTCTTTGGCCACGGCGGGCAAGACCGCGAGCGGCACCTGGGCGCGTGCCGCTTCTTCCAGCATCAGGCGCGCGTCTTTCCGGGCCATCGCCAGCTCCCACGACGGGCTGTCGAACTCTTCGTCCAGGATGCGCTTCACCCGCATGGGCAAGAGCAGCCCCGGGTTGAACAGATCGAAGAGCGAGCCCGCTTCGCGCGGGGGGATCGCCAGCGCTTTGGCCAGCGCAAAGGTGTCGGCCAGCCCCGCGGTCATGGCGATCAAGAACGAGTTGCCCAAGAGCTTCATGCCGGCGGCGCGCTCGGGCTGCTCGCCCAGGTACACCAGCTTGCCGGTCATGGCCGAGAGCGCCGGCTCGAGCGCATCGAAGCGTGCGCGCTCGCCCGAGGCGAGCATCAGGCCCGTGCCTTCGAGCGCGTTGACCGGGCCCATGAACACCGGCGCGTGCTGGAACGCGACGCCGCGCTCGGCCCAGCGCGCGGCTCGAGCCGCCGTGCCCGTGGCGGAAGTCGTGGTGTGGTCGACGATCACCAGCCCGGGCCCGAAGCCCGGACGCGCGCGCTCGAGCACGTCGTCCACGGCGGCGTCGTCCGAAAGGGTGAGGTGCAGCCGCGCCGCGCCGCGCACGGCCTCGGCCGGATCCGCGAACGCCGTCACCCCGGCGCCCTCGAGGGCCCGCGCCTTGTCCCCCGTCCGGTTCCAGACGTGCACCGCGTCACCCCGCTTCTGCAGCGCGCGCACGAAATTCGAACCGAGCAACCCCATGCCGAAGAACGCGATCATCGTGGGCAACGTGTGGCGCGGCGGGCCCACGACGTCAACGCGCGGGCGCGCTGGCGCCACCCGCCCGTGGGCCGAGTGACACGCGCGGAAGCTGGTGTAGCCCGGCTCGAATGAAGCACGCCCTCAGCGCACGATGGCGCAGCCCACGGCGGTGAGCGGCGACTGGTTGTTGTCGGGGCGGCACTCGACCAGCTTCTTCGGGGCTGGATCGACCACGGCGTAGGCCTTGGCCTTGCCGCCCGAGAGGTCCACGTCGTCGGGCGCCGGGACGGGCACGATCAGCGTCTCGACCTGAAGCGGGAACAGCGGGTGGGTGGTGGTGGTGGTGCCCAGCAGCTTGCCGCCCTCGCGATGCACGTTCACGGTCACGCCGGCGGGCATCGGCGCGCTGCCCACGTTGCGCACGAACACGCGGACGCCGTAGGGCTTCGCGCAATTCGGCAGCACGGTGACCACGGCGTCGGGGGCGCCGAACTCGCCGCCCACCTGCTTGTTCTGGCGGAAGTTGTTCAGGCCCGCCACGGTCCAGTTGCTGGCCTCGTTCTTGGGGATGGTGCCGTCGTCGCCCACGTTGGTCACGTGATAGGTGTGCTGGTTCCAGACGGGTCGCGTCTGCACCCAGCTCTTCGACGCGCTGCCCAATACGCGCACGCCCGACTGGATGGTGCCGTCGCAGATGTAGCTGGGGGTCGAACCCGGCTTGTTCGAGAACGAGTTGGCGACCAGCACCACGTCGGCCTGCCCGTCGGCGTCCACGTCGGCCACCACCGGGTACTCGAGCAGCGAGCCGGTGGTGTTGCAGATCGGGGTGGCGGTGTCTTGCCCGGTCTTGCCGTCGTAGATGTGGACGCGCTGGGTGTCGTTGTAGAGCACCTCGACCTTGCCATCGCCGTCGAAGTCGAACACCGCCGAGCCGGTCGAGCCGTTGTCTTCGTCCGTGGGCTTGGACCAGAGCGCGAGGCCGGCAAGCGTGCTCGGCAAGCCGCCGTTCATCAGCTTCTTGCCGTCGAGCACCACATACCCACGGAAGCCGACGAAGCCGGCGTCGGGGGTGCCGTCGCCGTCGAAGTCGCCCGCGGTGATCGGCCCCATGCCGAACGACCAACCCCAAGCGCCGCCCGGATCGACGTGCGCCTTGAAGGGCGCGCGCAAGATCTTGGCCTTGCTGGGCTCGGCGGCGTCGTAGCGCCAGAGCACCACCGAGTTCGAGTCGCCCAGCGTGGCGATCACCTCGGGCTTGCCGTCCTTGTCGAAGTCCACCAGCGAAGGCACGAGCCACGTCCCCGAGATGCTCGCGGTCAGATCGATGGTGAGGGCGCCCGCCCCGTCGTACACCCGGTTGGCGAACACGATCTCGGGCTTGCCGTTGCCGTCCAGGTCGCCAACGGTGTGATACCCGCTGGGCACCGGCGAGAAGAGCTTCTTCACCGCGCCGGTCGCGCCGTCGATGATGCCGCCGCCCACCACCACCTCGGGGGCGCCGTCGCCGTCCAGATCGGCGATGGCTGGCATGAAGCACGAGGCCGCCGCGGTCCAGAGCGGCTTGCCGTCTGCGCTGAAGGCCAGGACCGACCCGCCGCCGGCCGCGCACGCCACGATCTCGTTGCCGTTCTTGCCGTCCAGATTGCCGCCCGCCAGCGACGCGCCCGGTGAGATGCCCGGCGCGCTCCACAGCTCGGAAATCGCCCCCTTCTTGATCGAGAGCGCGTGCAGCACGCCAGTGGTCTGCCACGCGCCGCCGCTGAAGGTGGTGACCAAGATGTCCGCGGCGTCCATCGCGGTCACCTGGCCGTCGCAATCGTCGTCGTCGAGCTGGATCACCAGCGGCGTCATCATCACGTCGTTGGCATAAGGCGCGGTGGGCGACGTGACGTTGGCCGGCCACGAGTACTTCACCACCGGGTCGAACTTCTGCGACACCGGCACCTCGCACTTCTCGACGCAGTTCTCGGTCTGACCGGGGGAGCACTGCGGCGGGCGGGGCAGGCATTTGCCCTTGGGCGCAGCACAGGTGGTGATCGGACCCGAGCTGAGCGAGGGCTCGCAGTACTCGCCGGGCGCGCACTGCGCCGAGCTGGTGCACGACGCGCCCGGCGTCACGCACTTCTGGAACGAGCACACCTCGCTCGCGCCGCAGCACTTGCTGCCGCACGCGCGCTCTTCGGCGCAGCACGCGCTCACCACGCAGACCTCGCCGTTTTCACACGCGGTGGTGCAGCCCGTCACTCCGCCTCCCGAGCCGCCGCCGCTGCCGCCCGTGGCGCCGCCGCTGCCGGACGACCCGCCGGCCCCGCCCGTCCCGCCACCGCCCGTCCCGCCGCTGCTGCCGCCCGGGCTGTCGTCGTCCGACGAGCACGCCGCGAGAGCGAGCGCCACGAGAGAAACCGTTCCAAGCCTGCTCCCGATCATGGTCCGCCGATTATCTGCCAGTGGGCCAGCGCGGCGTGGAAATTCGTCGGGCGGGCCGCGGCGCCGCCGCGGACGATGCGGGCTACTCGAGCGGACCGGCTTCGATGATCACCGCGGGCCCAGCAGAGCCCGCGCCTCATGCGCCAATCCTACCCGCCGCGCGCCCCGCGTCCACTCACGGAACCGCGCGCAACACATCGAGGGCGCGCCGGAGCGTGCTGCGGTGAACGACATGTCGCCGTGGACGCCAAAGCGTGCGTCGGAGCGCCTTGCGGGCCGGAAATGGCCCGGCCAGGACCGGGCTTCCGCTCGGCCCGCGCGACCCTACGCTTTTCCCCGATGCTACTCACGCGCCGCCGCTTGATCCTCGGGGCCGCCGCCGCGGTCCCGATCGGCGTGCTCGCGCTGTCACGCAAGGAGAGCTCGATGCCCACCGTCACCCCCGAAGGGCCGCGCCGCGTGCGCGAGATCGAGCGCGTGGTCACCGCGCAGCGCACCAGCGACGGTGCCGGCGTGAACCTGAACCGCATCCTCGGCGGCCGAGAGCTGCCGATGCTCGACCCGTTCCTGCTGCTCGACGAGTTTCAGTCCGACAACCCCAACGACTACATAGCTGGCTTCCCCGATCACCCGCATCGCGGCTTCGAGACGGTGACCTACATGCTGCACGGCGCCATGGAGCACCGCGACAGCGTGGGTAACCACGGTCGCCTGGGCCCGGGCACGGCGCAGTGGATGACCGCGGGCCGCGGCATCATCCACTCTGAGATGCCCAAGCAAGAGCGCGGACTGATGTGGGGCTATCAGCTCTGGGTGAACCTGCCCCGGAAGAACAAGTGGCGTGCGCCGCGCTATCAGGACATCCCGGCCGAGAAGATCCCGGAGCGCGACCTCGACGGAGCCCACCTCCGCGTGGTGGCAGGGAATGCCGTGGGGAGCACCGGGCCGGTGCAGGGCATCGACGTCGAGCCGCTGTTCCTGGACCTCGCGCTGACCAAGGGCGCGCGTTTCGCCCACGACCTTCCGGCGGGGCACTCGGCCTTCGTCTACATCGTCGAGGGCGCGCTGCGCGTGGGCCCGTCGAAGCGCGAGCTCAGGCGCGGCCAGCTGGCGGTGCTCGCTCCGGGCGAGAGCTTCGAAGCCCACTGCGACGCCGAGCAGGGGAGGGGCCTGCTGCTCGCCGCGCGCCCGCTCGGCGAGCCCGTCGCGCGGCGCGGCCCCTTCGTGATGAACACCGACGACGAGATCCGGCAGGCGTTCGACGACTACCGCTCGGGGCGTCTGCTCGGCGGCTGAAGTGCCGGGCCAGCCGCCGAAGTAGGAACGCGGGGGTGGATTCTCCCGGGCCGCCCGCGCTAGGAAGGTTCGTGGCCCGTCGTTGGCTATTGGCTGTCTCGCTGCTCGGGCAGCCCCGACTCCGGCGCTGCATCGGGGTGGTCGGTTTCGCCCTCGCCGTTTCCACCGCCGCCCGCGCCGAAGAGCCCCCGATCGATCTCGACGCCATCGGCTCGGTGCGCGTCGGTGTGGGGCATTCGACGCTGCTGCGCGCGCGCATCCTGTCGCTGTCGTTCGAAGATCAGATCCGCGTCCATCGCCTCTCGGACACGGTGGGCGTCACGGCCATCTTCGGTATGGACGCGCAACGCCCGCTCGACTTCGACTCACCGCGGCTCGGCTTTCTGGCGACTGGCCTCGGCGCCGGCCTCTTGATCCACCAGCCGCCCGGCCCGGCGCTCACCCTCGGCCTGGCCGGAGCGCCGCTCTGGCAGAGCAAGGACGACAGCACGCACCTCGCGGGGTTTGGCGCCGCGCTCCGCGTCGAGGGCTACCCGTTCTACCAGACGCTGATCGAAGCCGTGCACTGCCGCCGCGGAGTGATCGCGACCTATGTGCTGAGCGGTCTGCACGTCTGGGCGCTCGGGCGCCGTGACTTCATCGGGCTTGGCGGCGAGAGCTGGGCCATGGGCTTTGGATTCGACCTCGGCCGCAACGCCATCTTGCCGGTGCTGGGCGCGGTGCTGCCGGCAGCGTGTGGGAAGTGAGGCGTCGGCTGCCACCACGAAGGCATGGTCGGCAGGCCGTCAAAGACGCCTCGCCGAGCTCGACCGCGCCCGCGCCGAAGCGGCGGCGCTCCGAGATCGCTGGGAAGCGCTGGAGGTCCGCGCGAGCGGGTGAGGTGGCCTGACCGAGGCCATTTCGCTGGGCGGCGGCGTGAGCTATGCTGCGCGATCATGCGTACATCCACCTTCTGCGCGGTCGTGGTGCTCTGCTCTGTCGGGCTTTTGGGCTGTGGGTCCGACGATGACGGTGGCGGCTCTGGGGGAAGCTCGTCGGGCGGCACCTCTGGCGGTGGCGGCACGTCCGGCGGTGGCGGCACCTCTGGCGGCGGCACGTCCGGCGGTGGCG
Source organism: Polyangiaceae bacterium (assembly GCA_023150915.1). Classification (GTDB taxonomy): domain Bacteria; phylum Myxococcota_A; class Polyangia; order Polyangiales; family Polyangiaceae; genus JADJKB01. Next base: position 79 of record JAKLKA010000058.1, on the reverse strand, counting down.
GCTCGGGCGGCGCAGCGGGTAGCGCCAGCGGCGGCGCTGCCGGGAGCGGTGGCGCGGCGGGCGGCGGCGGCACCGGCGG